>JBNKHS010000265.1:0-6367 GCA_050290485.1 Promineifilaceae bacterium (SeqCode)
ATGATTTCTGCGTTTTCACTCACTGATTCACAATTTTTTGCTTGTTTTATTTCAAAATAGTTTTGTGAATTACATAACAACTTCCGTGATAAAAAGATGAAACAAATGGACGATCTGTCAGGTACAACTAACTCAACACATAGCAATGGTGACTACTTTGCAGCCAAAAATGACGTTGCGATTTTTCTCGATCTCGATAACTTAGTCATTGGTGCAAAACAAGCGGGATTATCTTTTGATATTAATTTAGTGTTGAACTATCTGAAGGCACTGACAAACGGCCGTATTGTGCTGCGTAACTCATACGGAGATTGGCGACAAAGTCAACAATTGATGAAAGATCTTGCTTCAGCAGGGTTCACGACACAATCGACCATTCGCCTCAATAACTTCAGTAAAAATCTGGCAGACATGCAGATCGTTGTGGATACAATGGATACACTCATAGATGGACATCAATACAGCACATACATATTAATGACAGGAGATCGCGACTTTACACCTTTAGTACAGTCTTTGCGCAAACGAGGTAAGCAAGTGATTGGCCTGGGTGTCAAACATACCGCCAGCCCAAGCTTTGTTGATCTCTGTGACCAATACATATACTACGAAAACATTGTACCTAAACCGTCTCTTTCTGATGAAGAGGTGATTAAACTGCTGCAAACTTCTGTCGAGTCCTTGCTGAAAAACGAAAAGAGAGTGCGGGCCAGTGTTTTAAAACAACACATGAGCGAACAAAGCAATGGGGCATTTGAGGAAACCAAATTTGCGGATGGCAGCTTTAGTAAGTTTTTAAAACAACATTCCGACATCCTTGAGCTACATCAAGATAACACAACGCTATATGTCTCGCACCCTCAAACAAAAGTTGTAGAAAAGCCTCTATATAAAACTTATCGCTCACTACTGAAAAAACAGAAACTGCGTGTTGTTTTGACCGAAGAGCGGTTTGCCATTCTCAATGACATTATCCAAAATCTAAAAGAAACTCCTGAGATTCGTTGGCGTGAACTGATTGACCTGCTTGCCAAACAGTACAAAGAGAAAGAGCAACCAATCTCTAAAAATGTAATTAACGCCGTCATGTTACTTGCTCGACGAGCAGAAGTAACACGAACATACAAGGGCAAGTCATTATCTACAGCGCCTGTAGTTTTAAATATTGAAGGGGAGAAGTTATTTCATCAAGCAGTGATGCGCTGTGATGCTGTTTATCTGGAAGAGATATTGGCCTTGCCTGAATCATTCGATATTGAACAAGCAGCCTTGGCGTTAGACTATTCAGAAAAACATATCCGTTATCTAACCGCAATTATGAAAACATTTAACTTGTCAGCATAATCTCATCGCGGTGCCCGAGTCCTTTGCAATTGTCAATAAAATAGAGATGTGTCGGTTGTAGACAGTACCAATTCACTTTAGATACGGCCGTTTTAATTTGCGGATCATCTCCTGCTAAAAAAGGATACTTTGCTTGATATAAAGCAATACATTGTGCACGCGCTTCGTCCTCCAATTGAGTAACCACACCCTCCAGCTGAATCCCTTGAATCTTTGGCCAATCTTTGTAATCTTCTTGAATCGTTGCGGCAATGTGTGGCTGCATGGCGATATTCTGTGCATGCCGTGTATGTCCTGCCGACAAAAAATATAGCGAAAAGCCACGATGCACATAAAAAACCGCAGCTGCCCATACACCATCTTCACCGATAGTCGCCAACGTCATGACCTGATGTGCCTGTAAATAGTTTAGGGCATTCTGTCTTGCATCATCCATTGCGTGCCTCTTTACCACCTTGCCAGCGCTCGAACAAATCCTGCTCTAATTCAATATCCAGCAAATCCAACACACGGTTTACAGTTTGATTAACGATGTCATCAATTGATTTTGGGCGATGGTAAAAAGCGGGCATGGGGGGGGCGACGATTGCACCGTACTCTGTTACTTGTGCCATTAGCCGTAAATGCCCCAAATGAAGCGGTGTCTCTCTGGGAACCAATATCAGCTTGCGCCGATCTTTCAAAACAACATCAGCAGCACGCAAAAGTAAATTATCACTGAATGAGTTGGCAATCCCTGCCAGCGTTTTCATCGAACATGGAGCAACGACCATGCCATCTGTTTTAAATGAGCCTGAAGAAATTGCGGCGGCAATATCCCTAAAAGGATAAGTGACATCAGCCAAAGCAGCAACTTGGTCAAGCGCATAGTTTGTTTCTAAACGCATCGTTGTACCGGCTGCCGAGCTCATCACTAAATGAGTTTGCACATCTTTAACTTGAGCCAAAACTTCTAGCAACCTTATTCCGTAAATAATGCCACTGGCACCAGAAATGCCAACGATTATTTTTTTCATCTATTTGCCCTCATTCATTTATTTTGGCCCTCTAGGAATTCAAGCGATTGACACCAATTGTATGTGTGGAGAGACAATCAGTTTTGCGAAATGCACAAACTACGCAATGAAACCCAAAAGAACCGTTTATTTTCTATTGAGTCTAATTCACTCCATAATAGATGGCAATCCTTTTTCATTCTCTTTGTAATGCGAAAGCGAGTTAGTTCTAAAAAACGATGCAACGTTTCTACGTTTTCATTTAAACAATGGATGATTGTGAGTCACTTTGTTTTTGGAAACTCTTTGTGTTTATAAAAGTAGCCAGAAAAGCAAAACCCTTTTACAATCTTCCATTGCAACACGATGCAAGTACACGCATTTTAGACAAGCTTTGTAATTCATGAAGTGTTTTGAATGGCGCATAATCAAACATTGTGAATTACTGACATGAAAACGTGGAAATTGCTATTTCAAAAACGTTTGCGTTTTCATTTTACAAAAGGAGTTTTTGTGAAAACAATTTTTGTTTCAGAATTGACATCAGGACAGGAATTAGAAAATGAGTCCTTCCTGCTACAAGACATATTGCAACGAAAGACGAAAGACGGCCGTCCTTATATTCTTGGCAACTTACGTGATAAAACAGGTCAGATCGCCTGTGTGTTTTGGGATATTCCTGCTTATACCGAAGCGTGGGCAAATACAGGGCAAATTGCCTTGGTAACCGGTCGTGTGGTGAAATACAAAGATTCATTACAAATCAGCATTACTGACATGAATAAAAGCCATCATCCAGATATGGCCGCCTTTTTGCCTTCGAGTCAACGCCCACAAGCGGAAATGATCGCGGAACTAAAAACTATCATCAGCAGTGTAGCCGAGCCTTGGCAATCATTGTTAACGGCCGTTTTGCTCAACGACACCTTCTTGCCACAGTTTGCCAATGCACCTGCAGCAAGAGCCATGCATCACGCTTATGTGGGTGGGTTGCTTGAACACACTTTAAGCATGACCCAAATTGCACAACAGTTAGCTGAACATTATCCATACGTCAATAAAGATCTGCTCGTTTCGGGAACACTGCTTCATGATATGGGGAAGGTCATTGAGTATCAGGTTGATGAAGCATTTAGCTTTTCAGAAGACGGCCGTTTATTGGGTCATATTGTGCGCGCCATTGTCGAAGTAGAAAATGCAGGTAAAGCCGTCAATTTTCCCGAAGAAGATTTGCGTGATCTCATTCATCTCATCGCTTCCCATCATGGCAAACTCGAATGGGGATCTCCGGTTCAACCCAAGACTTTAGAAGCGATACTGCTGCACCAAATCGATTTGCTAGATAGCCGTGTACAAGGCTATTTCGACTACCTTGTCAACGATACAAGTGAAACAGAATGGACAGCAAAAACGAGTCCCATGTTCAATACTGAATTACGAAAACCAAAAGGGTATGAGCCCCCTGCGCCATAACTATCATTTGGCAAAAGAAAATAAACTAAAGCGCAACACGGCTGTTGCGCTTTTTTTATGGCTGCACTTCATAGGCAGAAAAGAGCAAAATACCTTCGTCGTCTACAAATTCCCGATAGCTGCCTGAGGGATACGTTGTTTGTACGAACTGGAATTCATTGGCTCGTTCTGGCAAAAAGATAAATAATGTGGGCATATCTAACGCCCAAGCGGGTGGTGCTTGTAAAGGATCAACAACATCTTCACCGATCATATCAGGGGCGAGATAAGGGATGGTGGATAAACTGTAATATCCCATACGTGGAAAACCAAAGAAATATACTTTTTGGGTTTGCGTTTCCTCTTCTTGCAAATAGTAGGCAATTTCTGTTGCGGTGTACGTGTTTATACCTCCTAACTTATATCCATTTTCATATACATCGGTAAAGTAGTAGTTTATGTCAAGTATTGAGATCCATAAAATGACAACGGCCGTTCCCGCCACAATGACGTTACCAAAACGGGGCCACATTGGCCTCAGCAAACGTGCTGCCTGACCAAGAGGAACAGCAATGAAAATGGCAACAACAGGCATCACCAAAATAAATCTCTGTGAGGCAGGGGGACTCTGGCTCAAGCCACTAGAAATGATAGTGGTTAAGATGGGTAAAAACAAAAGCAAATAGCGTAAATCAAAATGAACCACGCCCCAAAGCAATCCAATAAAAAACAGAGCAGCTGCTCCCGAAAGTAACAAAGGCGTTCCCGGATTATAGAGAAGCTGTAATGGTTCATGGGTGAAGCCTAATGCCGCTAACTTCATTTGCCCGAAAAGAACTTGCGGCATTGTTTGTCCTGTTGTCAACATCGTTTGCTCTAGCCAGCCCGTCATAATAGAGACACGATTAAGTGGAGCATTGAACTCATCAGGATGACGTTCGAAGAAAATGCCTAGAGGTAATACGACAATTATCGAGACGACAGCAGCAGCAATGAGACCGGGTAGACGTTGTTTAAATAACGGCCGTTTCCAAATAAAAGCCGCACCCGCCCAAATCAGAAAAATAAGGGGTAGAACCCGCATACTCACATAAAAATATTGCCCAATTCCCAATGCAAAACCACAAATCAAAAAGCTGGCACGCTTGCCTGTCTTCCAACCATGCCACAGGCCGGCAAAAGCAATAACGCCAAAGAAACTATCCCAGATATTATTCAGGCCAATACGACTCATATGTACATGGTAATGTGAAGCCAACAAATAAATCGCGGCGAGTACGGCCGTAACGCGATCAAAAAAGAACAAGGCCATAAAGTAAGTCGCGACAACAGCTAGTGCCCCACCAAATGCAGAAAATAAACGCAACGCTTCTATCGTTTGCCCCAATAAAGCAATGGTCATTGCTTGCACGGCAAAAAACAGGGCAGGAAATGAAAACCAACCAACAGTTAAAATATTACTGGCTCTTCCATCCAAAAACATGGCAGCGTGTAACCCTGACGATCCTTCATCTCCCGAAAAGGTATTTGGAAATTGTGCCGTGGCCACACCGCGTAACAGTAAAGCAATAAGAAACAAAAAAATTGGGAAAACAATATCCCATCGTTTTATGTCTACTTTTTCAATCGCATCTCCATCATCTTGCAAGGAGCTGAACCCAAGCAGAATCATGCCAATGCTGACAGCAAAAGCCACCAAAGAGACCAGCCAATCGCGAGCTACAATTTTCTCCCCAGCGGCTAAAACAGCAATGAGACTAAAGCAAGGTGCAATTAAAATTAAGGCAAGCTGCCCAACATTGATATGTAAATAAGATGTGGCTCTATCGGTAACAGCAATGAACCAGCGGGGTGGGGCTTTGGCAACGGCTGTTTTTGTACCCAACAAAAAACAAACAAATCCCAACCCCATAAAAAAGTAAACAGCCCGCTGTTCTATCTGGGGCACATCCTTATAAATCGCTTGCCCCATCCAGACCAGCAAAACCCCAACAGAAAGAAGGACGGCAACCAACCAGCGTACTTGAGCCTCTTGCCATACAGCTGGCTCAACCTCCACAATAGCATCTTCTTCACTTACAGAAACGGCCGTATCCGTAACGGCCGTTTCTATTTCAGTACGTCTATGTTTGCCGTATAAACGAACCCCCATAAACAAAACAGCAAACAACAGAAACAATATCCACAAAAAAATTAAATACGCCGGCATAAAAATAGAATCCCCTTGATCCGTTTATATACGGTTTTACTCAGAATAATTATCGACATCTTTGCTTAAGAATCAAACAATACCCTTTATTCGATCGTAAAACCCCAATATTTATACACAAGCATAAACAAAAACACGCTTTAACAACCAAAAATGCGCAGAACAAACAAATGAACATAAATTCATCTCTTCGTTCTTTCATGCAACCTGTTCTAATTACAAATTATCGTTAAAATTTATCGTTATGGAATTAGACATTGAACAATGCGTACAACAGATACATGATGCGCCACCGCGCATCGCCCTTGTTACCGCAGGTGCCGGCACAGAAGCGTTGTCAAATCTACTAGGTGTGGCCGGAGCTACC
>JBNKHS010000266.1:0-6331 GCA_050290485.1 Promineifilaceae bacterium (SeqCode)
AAATTTAGATTACATGTCACCATTCCCTTCACATCGTTCTTCCTCTAATGGGCCATTACCAAAGCATGTCCATTTCATCGTCAGTTTGTTTGGTTTGTGCATCCTCTTGGGTTCAAGCAGTTTATTTGTAGAAACGGCCGTTGCTCATACCCTACCCTCCGATTGGTGGAAAGTTTCCATAGACGATCCCACACCAGAACGGTTGACAACTCTTGATGAAGTTGGTTTATATGCTGATCTTTCCCTCGATGGCCAAACCATTGCCTTTGCCTCTCAAGGTGGACTTTACCGTATGAATCGAGATGGCTCAAACGTTGAAAAATGGGTTGAGGAAACGTTGACGGATGCGTTAGCTTGGAGGCCATAAATAGATACGTGACGACGTAAAAACGTATAGACGTGATGTGTTATTTTGGAGGGTATAACGTGAAGAACTACGATGAGTGGGAAGAGGCTGTTTCAGAATCCATTAAGGGTGATTTGCTTTGGAAGATGCAGGTTTATCGTTTGAGTTTATTTGTTGGGGATATTGGTTGGTATGATGTTACAAAGCTAAATGGGGATCGACGAACCATAAAGGTGTCCGATCAATTGTATCGTGCATTAGGTTCGATTAGCGCCAATATTGCCGAAGGATTTAATCGTAGTTCGCGCAAAGATCAGGTTCGATTTTGGGAATATACTTTGGGTTCAGCAAGAGAAAGCCGAGATTGGTATTTTAAGAGCAGACACGTACTTAACGATGATGTTTGCGAACATCGAATGCAACTCATCACGAAAATTATTCGCTTACTCTTAACAATGATTCCCAAAAATCGTGATTACATAATTGGTGAAGAACAAGAAAAATATCAGATCTCACAAACAAGTAACCAAGACTGTTTCCAACAAGAAATTCCATACTAAACCAAATCACGTCTGCACGTCTACACGTCTACACGCTAACCAAGACTCCAATCGTTGTTTTGCCTCAATGGGCATTTCCAACCCTTGGATCACATCTTCGACGTAGGGTTGCTGGCGCATACCGACGAGGACGGATGTGACGCCTGTGGTGGAAAGTAAAGCGCGTACGGCCGTTTGACTCAATGTCTCTGCTTCCCATTCTGGATCGGCAGAAACGGCCGTTTGCTTAATATTTTGTGCTTCTTTGGCTGATCGTTCCTGATAATATGCGGTTACAGCTGCAAGTGCTTCATTGACTGCTTCAATATAATTATCAAGCCAAGGGGGTAGTTCCTCGGGCAAATTTTCCTGTTCATAAATGTAATCAATGGCTGTACGTGCCCGGTACAAAATGAAGCGGGTGCGTATCTCTTGCCAATTTTGATACGTGCCAAACCCACCCCAACGCCCTTCCAGCATCGTGCCAATGGCCAAACATTCACGAATCACCTTTCGTGAATCCTCATCTACATTAATTTGGGCCAATAATGTTTGCTGGAAATGCTTTTCCATCGCCAACAAACTGTCCACCGCGGTTGACACATCTTCTGATGTGGCTGGGTAGTTAGGCATGGAAACATCTGCTAAACGGGTGACTGTGTCTTGCCAAATGGCGTTGAGCGGACGATTGATGAGGACGGCTAAATTTTTCTCTGCTGCATATTTTAACGTAGTTTGATCATGTGGCTGATTTTTTTCTGTTGCTGCGCCGGTCTCGAATAAATTCATGGGTAGCTGCACAAGGCGGAAATGATGATTGGTGGCAATGTCTGTGGCTATTTCCCATGCACGGTGTAAGTCGGTATGTGTGAATTCGCTGGCTGCTGCGGGGAAGGTGTTGGAGCTAATGCCATAATATTGAATACGGCCGTTTGTCACTTCTGTCTCTAAATAGGCAAATGCCATCCGAATCCGACGGTAATATTCGTCCGTTGCCGCTTTACGATTGACACCCGTTATGCGTGCTTCACGCATTAAATAATATTCAGGATTGTGCAACAAATAGACATCAATTGTCTCCATGTCGAGCCGTTCTAAACTGCGCGTCAATTGATCTGCAATGAACTCGGGATGGATACAATGTTCTAGCCCATCATCATAAGCAACCACATTGGGAAACGGCCGTCCTTCTGCTTTGCGTTGTTTGACGAGGGCAAAATTAAACCCTTGAATGTACCCCACTTTGGACACAATCACGACTTGCTCCCGCTGTAATTCATCATTGTCAATCAGTTCGGCAACCATGCGCCCTATCAACCGTTCCGAGCCCCCGTCTCCATAATTAGAGCTAGTGTCGATAAGATTGATCCCATTTTGCAAGGCAAAGCGTAGCGCTTGTTCTTGCCAACCGTTATCTAGGTTAATGCGATACCCACCAAAACCAGCTTGGCTAATGAACAACCCGCTGTCGCTCAATGGCGCATAGGTTAAGTTGGGATGATTTGATTTGTAAACGGCCGTACCTTCTGCCGTTGCCATTCCTGATATGGTCATAGTTTATAAGCCTCCGAAACATATCGAGTAAAGATGGGTAAGTGCAGTGATTGCTGAAAGCTACTTACCATTCTAACAAAACTCAGTCTCAAATGACATAAAGATCATAACATAATGTTTCACGTGAAACTGGGAAACATTGTGAAACAATGATCTTGTTTTCCCTAATTCACCCTGAATTCGGGTTAAAACTGTCTGTTTTTGCCGTTTTTTGCTCATCTTGAACCAAATCAATTTGTCAACCACGGTTGACACTTCTTCCCCCACCCCACCCTATTAAGGATGGAGAGAGAAGGATGAAGGGGGAAATAAGCTTAGTAAAGCCCTTTTGATTAAACTTTACGGACTACACACCACGCACTACGTATCACACATCACGCAATCGCTGTCCTCTCGTAGTTGAAACGTATCCCACAAATGCATCATACTAAAAGCATCAACTTACATCATTATAAATCCCTAATTTCTAAATTTTGTATTGGAGTATAAATGTCTAAACCTACCCACCCAATCCTTATCCTCTTGGCCATATTTGCACTGACAAGTTTGGCTTGTCGCTACGGCGAAGTTGGTACAGCGCAAACGATTGACTTGCCCCCGACTTTAGCTGTAACCCCCATTGATGGTGAACAGCCTGTTGATCCCAATCAACCGATTGCCGCGACAGCAACATTGCCCAGCAATGGACAACCTATTCAGCCCGGAACACCGACAATGATCACAAAAGTTGATCTGAATGTTCGCCGTGGCCCAAGCACCGAATATGATGTTGTTATTGCTTTACGTGCGGGAGAAAGTGCCCCTATTATCGGACGTAGCCCCAATGGCAACTGGTGGAAAATTCAATGTCCGACTGGGTATTCTGGCGAATGTTGGTCTTCAGCGAAAGACCCCTATAGCTATGCAACAGATGCTGAGAATGTACCTGTTGCGCCTGTGCCGGCATTGCCGACGGCAACAGCAACCCATACGCCGCAGCCAACTGCGACGGCAACCAGCACAAGTTTACCGACGAATACGCCAACCGTGACACAGCAACCAACGCTTGCTCCTCCAGAACGCGCCACATTGACCCCAACGGCGTATCCGTAAAAACTATCAACGTATAGACATGTAGACGTGACTGAGTTCTAATGAGCTAGTAGCTTTTGCACGACTAATCACGTCTATACGTTTTCACGTTTACCGTTGTCTGAAAGGGCCATAATCAAACTATTGACTTCGCCTTGAATCAATTTTAATTGACGCAGCACTTCGGCGCGTTCTTGAGGAGGTAAATCTTTCTGGATACGGGCGAGATGTTGACGTACATAGCTGAGGCGCTTGGCGTTGGTGACGCGTTCGCCTGTAGGAGCATAATCAGGGAGTGCTTCGGGAGTGGGTTCGGTTGTGGTGGATGGTTGGTGAGAAACGGCCGTTTCCTGCACACGTTCACCCCCAATTGCCATCTCATCAAACGCAGGATCATATTCATCCACCATGGGGGCGGGCGGTTCACGCAAAATGCGTACCCCTTGATATACAGTCATATCAGGATTGGCTTTGAGCATTTGCGCAATTTTTTTCGCTTCGCCATCATCAATATCGCCGGCAGCACGGGCACTGTGTAAGGCGCGTTGCTGTGAAGGTTTAAGTCCTTGATAAATACGCGTGTCTCGTTCCCGAATACGGCCGTCGCGCACATCATCCTGAATTTCATCAGGCAGCTTTAACAAGTTTGTTAGCTGATTAATTCGTTGGCGAGAGTAGCCAAGACGTTCCCCAACCTTGGCCCAGGTCATTTTGGTTCCCCAAGGTGTATCTGTTTGTTGTCCCTCATCGCGTGCTTTATTGAGCTCTTCTTGCATCAAATCACGTAATCTTACCAAACCAGCCGCACGATCTATATCATTTAAATCTTCGCGCTGAATATTTTCCACCAACTGACGGACAAAACGGGTCACTTCATCATAATCACGACGACGTACGACCGCAGGAATCGTAACCAAACCTGCCAACTGAGCCGCCCGCCAACGCCGTTCACCATGCACAATCAAATAACGATTGGAGCCCGTTTGCGTCACCTCAATCGGTTGGATAACCCCATCTTGTTTGATGCTGTTGGCGAGTTCTTGCAAACTTTCTTGGGGGAAGGATTGACGGGGTTGTGTAGGATCAGGCTGAACCGCATCGACGCGAAGGGCTAACAATTGTAATCCCGAAGCTTGTTCCGTATCGTCCGTCGACGAAAACAGCCCTTCCAAATCTCCGACATGGGGTCTTGCTGGTTGTGATAAATTTACTTTCGGTTTTTTCTTTGCCATATTATTCCAGTTTTCACTGTTCAGTTGTCAGTACTCAGTGATCATTCTGATGACTGAAAACTGATTACTGTTTACTATTTTTTACAATGGTTTGCGCGACCTCGCGATATGCATCTGAACCTTGCCCAGTTGGATCATAAGCAAGAATGCTTTGTCCCGCGACGGCACTTTCTGCAAAACGGACAGAACGTTTGACAATGGTGTCAAAAATATAAATTTCATTGCCATATTGTTCTTGAATGGCACCTAAAATGTCTCGCGTTAACGTTGTGCGCGTGTCTGCCATCGTCAGCAGAATCCCTTCAATTTCTAGCCCTGCATTCAATTTTTTGCGCCGTACCGTCTCAATACTCGACATGATCATAAACGCGCCACGGGCGGCTAAATACTCAGTTTGGATGGGAATCAGTACGCTATCTGCGGCGGTTAGGGCATTGATCACCAACAACCCCAGCGAAGGATTACAATCGACCAAAATGTAATCGTAATAATCGAGGATGGGGGTGAGAATGGTATTGAGAACTTGTTCTCGACTCAGTGTATTGATTAACTGGAGTTCAATCAGACTTAACTCTGGCTGTGAGGGTAATAAGTGAAATCCTTCTGCTGTTTCATAGATAGCACTACCGACATCACTGTTCATGCCATCAATTTCCGCCTTAAACGCTTCGTAAATGGTAGGAGAAATATTATCAGGGTCAAACCCCGCATGTTGTGTCAAATTGCCTTGTGCGTCTAAATCAATCGCCAAAACGCGATGACCCGCTTCAGCTAATGCGGCTGCTAAATTGATAGTGGTTGTGGTTTTACCCACACCTCCCTTTTGCATGGCAACGGCAATGATTTTAGTCATGTAGCCTCCTGAAGACTATTAATTATGAAGTGTAATTCACAAAAACTATTTTGAAATAACTCCAGCCAAAATCGTGAATTACATGAGTGAAAACGTAGAAAACGCCTTTTGTTACTTCAAACACCTTTTGCGTTTTCACTAGGAAGAAGGATGAAATTTTTAATTATTTTGGGTTTACACCCGTAAATGTCAAACTGTGACCAACAATAGCACACGCTTTTTTGTTGGTCAATGAAGTGTCAACCGCAGTCTAATAAAGGTTGCTTATTTGGGGTAGGCGTAGAAAAAAGAATACGAGTAAACGTGAGGATGGGTGAAAGTGAGGTGTTATTTACAGTAATTGCTTTTTGTGCAGGTGGGAATTTGTTTATGAATTCCCACCTGCACACAGTGTCAACTTGTTTTTGACACACCAGCAGGGCTTAAACTTTTATTTCAGGATAATTGGCAAATATACGTTGCTGAGACGAATTGTCGTCGTCACTGGTGATCCTTTTGCAAAAATCCCTTCGGCTGAACGGACACCATAATCTGCGTTGACTATTTCTTGACCACTACCAACGACAACGCGGAAGGCAAACGTTTGTGATGTTTGTGGTTCAAGAACAGGTATTTGCCAACGTACCTGATTACCGACCAATAAACCGCCACCCGTAGCACTGCCAGCAACAAAGGTGCCGTTTGTAGGCAATGTATCGGTGATCACAAGATCTGTTGCTTGCTGTCCTAGATTGGT
>JBNKHS010000267.1:0-5979 GCA_050290485.1 Promineifilaceae bacterium (SeqCode)
AAATACATAGCGGGGTCAGCCATCACTTCTGCACGTCCTGTCGCCACTAGAGCATATCCATAGGCATCGCCCCACGTGCGTTGAATGTAGCTTGCTTTTAATAAACGATCCCAAGCGGCTTGCTTGGCGCCAAAATAGTGCAAACCACTTGTTAGCAATACGGCATCCTTCATTTCGGTCACATCAGAAACGTGGCAGCGACGGCCGTTCCAAAAACAACCTTCACCACGCACCGCATATACCATTTCATTCAGTACGGGAAAATTAATAACGCCGATCAACGCCTTTTCACCATCGAGCAAAGCCAACAAGTTGGCATACAACGGCACACCACTCACAAACGATTTTGTGCCATCAATAGGATCAAGCACCCATGTGTACTTAGAGTCAGTTTCAGTACGGCCGTATTCCTCCCCAATAATGCCATGCTCAGGCCAATATTGCGTGATCATCTCGCGCAGCTTTCGCTCCGCCTGCTGATCCGCAATCGTCAGAGGTGTGTTGTCATCCTTGCGTTGCACCGCAATATCTGCTTGATAATATCCTAAGGTCACACGCCCCGCCTGCCATGCAGCATCCAAGGCAAAATCCAATAAAGCTGAAGTTTCCGAATTCATATTTATCCTTTGATTTAGCAAATAGAAATGATAATTTTGAGATCACGCATCATGCACGATAGGGTACGCCAACAACAAATTTTCAATGACTAAACGTGTGTTCGCATTGCGCTCCAACTGCCACAATGCCAGATTGGTTTGCTTCAAGCTCTGGACAGCCTGATCAGCATCATATTGATGAGCCAACCTGTCAAGCAACGCCACATCATCAACATTGGTGAGCGCAATCTGGCTTTGTGTCCCATTCTGTCGCACCAACAAATTGAGATCACGCCACCAACTCAACCACATTTGCAACATCGCCGGCAAATTTTCTGCTTTACGCGACCATTTGTCTGCAAGTTGAAAACGTTTAACACGAGACCCTTCCAATACCAAATGTAAGTTATCAAGTTGCTCTGCCCGAGTTTGTAAAACAGATTCATCTTGTGTGGCTTGCACTGCCCAACCTAAACGGCCGTCTGCAAGATGAGCCAGCAAATGCGCCTCTTCACCCGCAACTTGCCATCGAGTGCTTAAGCTTTGTTCGATAAGATCCAGTGATAACGGCCGTAAATTAATGGTGCGGCAGCGAGAAGAAATTGTGGGTAATAACGTATCCGCGTCATTCGCTGTCAAAATTAGCACAACATTTTGTGGAGGCTCTTCCAGCGTCTTGAGAAAGGCATTCGATGCCCCAATGGTAGCAGAATCAAATCGTTTTAAAATTGCAACCTTATATCGTGCTTCATAAGCAGACAAGTTTAAATTTTGCTGCAAATCTCGAATTGACTCAATCTTCAGTGTGAGTTTACCCCTTCCGCTCAACGTCGACTCAAGCATTTGCACATCAGGATGGCGATCATTGGCAATCAATTTACAAGGGCGACACAGACCACACGGCCGATTTTCTTCTGCTGCCACACAGTTTAGCGCTTGGGCAAAGGTACGTGCTAGCGTAGTCTTCCCTACTTGAGAAGCACCAGTTATTAAATAAGCATGCCCTACACGATCATGCGTTATGCTGTTAGATAACATATCAACAGCCCATTCATGTCCTACAATATTTTGCCAATTGGTCATGCCCGAATTGTAAGTCGGAATACCCAAATTGTGAAGCTCAATTTGTACACCTCTGCAACCGACAAAAAAATTCCATAAAATCAACTTTAACCGTAAGCCCCCTTACTTTATGAAAAGCTTTTCATAAGGTAGCTAACTTACAAAACCACAAAGCCAAGTTCTCTACAATGTTTATGTCTTATCAATTAAGAAAATGTTTAGGAGAAAAAATGACTCAAATTGCAAACAAACGCCCAACGGAACAAACATCAGGAAATGAACTCTTAGCCACCTTAAGTAAAAACGCACATTGGACATTACGCATCGCCCTCGCCTCTGTATTCCTCTTCCATGGATTAACTAAATTCCAGGATTTGAGTACGATGGCGGCAATGATGGGAGTTCCCGTGGCTATGTGGGGACTCGTTGCCATCGCCGAATCTACAGGCGGGCTTCTCATTATCGCTGGCGGGTTTACCAAAGACATTGTGACCCGCATCGCCGGTGTCTTATTAATCGTTCCCATGATCGGTGCCATTGCCATGGTTCACTGGCCACAGTGGAGCTTTATCCCAAGCGAAACACATCCCATGGGTGGTATGGAATTCCAAGTCACATTATTACTCATCGCGCTCTATTTTGTATTGCACGGCAATAGCAAGAGCTAAAATACTTCATTGCGGATTTTGCTAAGAAGGCATTCCTTATCTATAGGTAATGCCTTCTTTTGTATATACCTATAAATAGCTTTGATTATGTTGCGCAACTTTTCCCCAAAAATGTGTTACAAATAGCAAATATTAATATCACCATTGCCAAGTGAAAATTTCTCAGTTTTCGCTCTGTAATTCATAAATTCTACAAGATTTTATTCAAAGTCGTTTTTACGAATTACATAACACAGCACCCACAGATGTTCGTGAAAAGGAGAACAAAATGTTATTAGATATTGTTTTGTGGGTCGTCCTCGGTGGCGTCGCTGGTTGGTTAGCCAGCATCGTCATGGGTAAAAATGCTCAAATGGGGGCTATCGCTAATATTATAGTGGGTATTGTTGGTGCCTTAATCGGTGGATTTGCAATGAATCTTCTCGGTTTTAGCTCTGGTGGAGGATTTAACCTATACACGTTATTAGTTGCTGTGTTAGGGGCAATCATTTTGTTAGCAATTGTCGGATTTGTACAAAGAGCAAGACAATAATAAATAATTTTGTTTAAGAAAAGAGGTTGGCATAAATTTGCCAACCTCTTTTTATTTTCTATCTTTGTTTTTAACAAAAATTTCTTTGAGTGCCATCCTGCTTTCAGGAAACATGATATAAAAAATTGACCCCACTACGCCAGCATAAACGGCCGTTGCTGCTAAGCTAACCAAAAAGCGAGCCATCGCCCCAGCATCACCAAATTGGTCTAACCCAAATTTCAATACCAAACCACTGGTTAGAGTCCCTAGCATCGCCGACAAAAAGATAGCCATTAACCAGGTTACATCTTCTATTGATAAATTTTCGTACCATTCATTAAATTTTTTCATATAACTGATTCCTCAATAATCAATAATAAAAATATATCGTATGGAATCAGCCTAACAAATTCTCTAACAATCTTTTATAGGAAAACAGTGTTAAATAACAAAAAACAGATGGGACTTTGGTCAAGTTAATGCCCTTTGAACTGTGCTTCACGCCGCTCAACAAACGACTGCACACCCTCTTGCACATCTTCACTAGTCATTAAGGGCAATAAATCGGGCAACAACCGTGCCAGTGCGACTTGCTCCCCTTGGGCTCTTGCCATCCGTGCTGATTTTAATGTGGCGTAAACGCCAAGTGGGGCCTGCTTGGCAATGGTCTCAGCGATAGATACGGCCGTTTCCAACTGTTTGCCTTTGGCCACGACTTCCTGCACCAGTCCTATACGATAAGCTTCCTGCGCAGAAAAAGAATCGGCCGTTAACAAATAACGCATTGCGTTCCCCCAACCTACTTCTTGTATTAAGCGAACCGTCGCTCCGCCAACAGGATAAATACCCCGCTTGATTTCAATTTGAGCAAAACTTGTATCCTCGCTAGCTACACGAATATCTGTGGCCAGGAGCAATTCAATCCCCAGTGTTAAGCAATGTCCCTGCACCGCCATAACGAGAGGCTTTGTTAAGCGCTTTTCATCATCAAATCCAAGAGGATCTAATGCACCATCTGGTAAAGGTGGCATTTTCCCCGTTCCAAAGTGAGGTGCCCACTGCACCAAATCCAACCCTGCTGTAAAATGCTCACCATGAGCAAACAAGACACCACAACGCAATTCTGAATCCCGCTCAAGTTGTCCATAAGCCAATGCCAAACTTTGGTACATCTGTAAATCAAAGGCATTTCGCTTGTCAGCACGATCTAAACCAATCAACAAAACATGCCCTCGTTTTTCTGTTGATACTTTTCCTTCACTCATATTCAACTCCTATAAGATCAAAAAAGGCAATGAGGTGCACCCCATTGCCTTTTAACAATTTAATGGATATTAGAAGAATAGATTATTCATCTTCTCCATGATGGAATGCATCACGCAATTTCGCTTCGTCCTCATCGGAAAGAGATGTTTGCAAAACAGTAGCATCAAAATCACCCAATTCTGCCAACAATTTATCTGGTGTAGATTGAGCAATTAACAAGAACAATGCTGAGTGTCCTGGTTCAATTTGGCTGCCAACTGATTTAATAAAATCATCATCAACGCCGATGTCTGTAAAGTGACCACCAATGGCCCCACCTAAAGCACCAGCCGCTAAACCCAACCACGGCATCCAGAACAATAATCCAATGAGCATCCCCCAGAAAGCACCACCTAAGGCACCAGCACCCACCAAGCTCTGCGCTTGTTTAACTTTTACTTTTCCATCTTGACGCCGAACAACAACCGCAGCATCTTCCAAAGCCACGAGATGCTCTTTTTGTAAACGAGCCATGGTATCGCGCATTTCAAACGCACCAGTCTCATTGTCAAATGCTAAGACTACTAAATCACTCATTTTATTCTCCTATTAAAATTTGAAAATCTGGCATCTTGCCACTAACTAGATATCCAAAGTATAGCAAGATCTAGAATTATGCGTATTAAAAACAGGCACTCAAATTAAGCTTCTTCACCATCTTCTGAGTCTTCTTCAGTTTCTTCTATAACAGCTGCGCCCTCTACATAGGCAACACCATCTTCAGTGACCACGCCTTCGGCAAAAGCGACACCATCTTCGTTGGCAACAATTGCATCGGCAACAACGCCGTCTTCTGTAGCTACAATAGAGCTCATTTCAACGCCTTCTTCGTTACCAGCAACGCGCCCCATGGCAATACCTTCTTCGCTCGCAACGGCCGTTATGGCCACATCTTTCCCTTCGGCTAATTGTTCCGCAATATCAGCTGCCAATCCATGTACAAAGACATCGGTTGCTTCATCCTCTAACTCTTTTTGCAGCTCATCAACCCATTTGTGTTCAATTACCGCGACAATAGCAGATGTGCCTGGTTGTAATGCTTCCCCGATTTCTTTCAAACGTTCATCGGGAATACCTGAATCAAATAATTTAGCAGTTATTCCTCCAACGACAGCTCCGGTCGCACCGCCAACAACAACAGCACCAAGCGGAGTTGCAATCATTCCAATTGCACCGCCTATTAGGGCACCAACAGCCGCGCCTTTACCACCACCAGGATCACCTTGTTCCTTAATATGGATTTTATTCTTCTCATCACGACGAATTCTGGCCATATTGTCAACACCGATAATGCCGATCCACTTGGCAGTTTTCAATGTTTTCCATGCTTGCTTTGCAGCGCCTTCATCATTGAAGGCGGCAACAATCAATTGTACAGGAGCATTGCTCATATTTTCCTCCTAATTTTGTGGGGAATTGTAAAACACACACTTTAATATTAGCCCAACTTTTTAGGGGGTCAATAGATTTACAACGGGAACCACGGCTTTTGGATATGCCCATGATTACCCTACAACTTCCATCTTCAATAATTTCCGGATTTCCTTTCGTGCCCACGTATAATGGCTGCTTGTTGCCGAAACAAAGTAGGTACCCATATTATTTTTGTTTGTCCATGTAAATTGTGCTGGCGTAAACATTACATCGTTATCAATAGATGCAATCGTCTCTTTTATTTCTAGATAGGAAGCGTCAAATTGTGTTTTGATTTCGGAATACGGCCGTTCCGGTTCAAACTCCTGCACAATCACATCCAAAACAACTTGCTGCTTCTTCAACTGTGCCGGAATTTTGGTCAATCTTCCCTGACGAAAAAACGTGTTGATCACCTTTT
>JBNKHS010000267.1:5989-6307 GCA_050290485.1 Promineifilaceae bacterium (SeqCode)
TTTGCTGATTGAGCGCTGGTATTTGTTTCCAATTAAAACCAGCAGCTGGCATTGGTGGGATTTCACCACGTAACCCTGCTCTATACCATCCAAGTACCATCTGCTCCCAAGCCGTCACATGAGCCAAAACATCCTTAAACGTCCACATCTCAATTTCATAACTCACACGTTCCTTTTGTTCCTCTGTTAACGCTTCAATTTGCTTTTCTAAAGTGGCGTGCTCTTTTTGCATAGCGGCCAATAAATCTGTTTTATTTGTAGGACGAGGCATTTCTTACTCCTTTATTTGTCATTGAATTGTCCAACAACATGAAGTAT
>JBNKHS010000268.1:0-6298 GCA_050290485.1 Promineifilaceae bacterium (SeqCode)
TGTGACCTCTCGTCGTGGTTTGGTCACAGCTTATTCTACCTGTCAAGCTTTGGCTACTTTTGTACAAAGTCGAGCTAAGTAATTGGAGATCGGAGATTAAAAGCAGTTATTTCCAATCTCGCAACAGTAAAGTGCAAATCTCCAATCTCTGGTTTAGTCAAAGATTGCGGTGACCGAATATTGTCTTTGGGTCAAATAAGCAATAACCACGGCAATAACTAAATTAACAGCGGCCAACAACGCAAAGATAATCGCCGCTTGCTCCAATGAAGCGTAAAAAAGTTCAAACCCCGCCAAAAACATGAGTAATCCCATGCCTGCTTTTAAGGGTTCTGTTGTCGTTGCCAACCCCAACAACCCTAATCCTACCAAGGTATTGATTGCCAAAGTCAAATAATCAGCAGCATCCGCAAATACGGGTAAATCTGTGGCTGACCGTTGTGTCCACCAAAAGATAATTAGGATGGCAACGGCGACCAGTAAGGTACGAATCGGAAAGGATTTGGGTACACGTACAGGCCCCATCTTCACAAATTCAATATGGTGAAACTGTGCTTCTTCCTCAGGCGTAATATCATCGGGCACACCACCCCAGCGCACCTGGCGCGCAGTAATGAGCAAAATGAGGCAAACAAACCAGCCTACCAACAATTTAATGATTGCCAATTGAGGCGGCAAAATATCGGCGTAAAGTAAAGCGACGGCAAAATACTGTATGGCCAAGGCGGCCACAGAAACACGCCAATCCCACGATAAAATAATGATAACGGCCGTTAACAAGACCAACATCGCTGAGGGATATCCCCGCAAAAACTGTAACCGATCTAACCAATCAAAAATATTTGGAAAACTCATTAGCTTAATAAAAAGAACAGGATAGCCAAGATAAATAACCAGACCAACCCGCCTTCTCCTTCTAAAATTTTTGCTGCATCACGTACGGCCGTTCCAAGATCATGTCCAATCGCTTTAAGACGTTCTGATGGAAGCACAGAACCAAATGAAAACGCTTGTTGGAATACATCCTGGACTTGTTGTACCTCCCCAACAAAACGAAGCAAAATTAGCCCAATAATGAACGACAAGAAAATCATGACATAAGCCAATGGCTGGACAATAGACCATCCAATACCAAAAACCGAAATGAGCCCAAAGGCAAGCAATAGCACGCCTCCATCACGGCTGATTGTGGCCATGGTCAATTCTTGTGGTTCTGGGTTTGTCGCTGGGTCTACCTCTGTTGGGATCGTTTTCGGCCAAAACCGTAAAATCAGCGCGGTAATCAATGGTATGGTCAAGATAGTCAAGACAATTACGAAAAGGAAACGGCCGTTTTCCAACCACACCGAATACAAAGCCGCGCGTCCAACAAAACCGGTTGTCAGGGGCAAGGCCGCAAAACTCGCTAAGGCAATGATAGGGGCAATCGCTTGCCAAGCCCGTTCCCGTTGAATCGGTTCTTCAGGAGCAAAGAACATGATCCCCCCTGCGAGGATAAGTACAGGCAGTTCAGCCGTCACCGCTATCCCATTGACCCATATTCCAGATAAAAGTATCAATTGTGCTTGGGCAAATAATATCGCCATCGTAATCATGCGTGGTGTATCTAAATGAGACCATGCCAAACGAATGGCCTGTAACAATCCCAAAAGAGCGAGCAAAGATAACAGTAGTTGTATATTGGGATTGATAAGCGTTGAATTGACTGATCGAGCGAAAAGAACGCCCCCAATGGCTGTCGGAATAATAAATACAAATAGAGTCACATGATTGGGCACATCCTGAAGACGTAAACGCCAACCGTAAAACGGCCAAATACCCACTAAACTTGCTCCCGCAAAAGCAAGTGCCGTCACAGCATCTGTTGGCGGTATGTTTTGAAACTGCCAACTATGCGCAATGGGCATGATGGCCATCGCATACCAAATAAGGCAAATAGCGACACAGATCATCATCAGGTAACGGAGCAATCGCCCATAATCGGTTGTCATCTGCTGCCAGATCGCAAATAACCAAGGCAAAATGAGTAACGCGATTCCAATGATCATACTCATTAAGTTTGCGGCACAGATCGCTGTATAGGATACGGCCGTTAACAAAAAGAGATATGAAAATGGTTCTAACTCTTCCTTTGGTCGATTTACCTTGCTTAACGCGGCGACAAACAAGAGCAAAAGCAAAGCGGCCATAACTTTCCAATTCACCAAATCGACTTGCCAAGCAAAGATAGATAGGATTTCACCATCCGACCAATCACCAATGATTTGTGTAATGGGAGATTGGGTACGAGCCACCAACCACAGAAGCAACGTAACGCCGCTCACAGAAACGGCCGTTTGCGATACAAACTGCGGCCACTTGCGTGCCACGAGTGGAATAAGTCCTGCACCCAGCAGGAGGAGTAAAAACGGAATCAATGCCAATAACATAAACCGGAAAATTGTAGCCCGTCGTTGCTAAGCTGGCAAAGAGCGTGAGAGAAGTCTAAAATAGCGATTAGCAAACAGCTTCTAAATGCATTCAAATGTCGATTTTAATCAGCAAACAAAGGAGAAAAAATGACAACCTTATTTGCAAAAATTGTAAGTGGAGAAATTCCAGGGGATATTGTTTACCAAGATGAGTTGGTTACCGCTTTCCGCGACATCAACCCGCAAGCCCCCACCCATATTTTAATTGTGCCCAACAAAGTCATCCCCACCGTCAATGACATCACCAGCGAAGATGAACAAACAGTGGGGCGTATGCTGCTTGTGGCTGGCCAATTAGCTAAAGAAGAAGGAATCGCCGAAAATGGGTATCGTCTGATGATCAACTGCAATGATCATGGCGGGCAAGAAGTTTATCATTTGCACATGCATCTGCTTGGCGGACGGCCGTTAGGCCCTATGCTATCCAGATATTAAGAAGACTGGGGCAAAAGTATGCAGTTTTCAGTATTCAGTTTTCAGTAGGACAAGATTAACTGAAAACTGAATACTGACTTCTGAACAGTCGTGTACACACTGCTTTCAATTGAGCTTCTCTAGTTCTTTGCGTACGAGCTCAACCTGATCTGGTTTGTCAGCGTCCATGGCCAATTCTGCTGGCGGATTAAGGATGATTTTAGCGGGGACGCCAACAACACGTTCGGCTGTTTCTTCAATTTCGGAGAGGCTAAGGCGGCGCAGGAAAAATTTGAGCAGCACTCTGAAACCCGCAATTCGCGCCAGCTTCCACGCATGTTTACGGCCGTTTGCAACCATATCCATCACCTCATCTTGTGAGGCCAATTCGGTTGACATAATGCTAATGTCACCACCGGCAATTAGCAAATCTTTAAGCTTGACATAGGTGCGTGTCGAATGTGGAAAACGTGCATCTAAGACTTCTTTGGTAACCATGATGTAGTAAATTCCCTTATTCACGGGCTGACACATCTCGATGAATGTATCTACCATTTCCCCCGTAATCAAAGGAATATCTGCTGTACAAGCAATAAAATGGGTCGCTTCTGGCTTGAGCTCCATTAAAAATTTAGCACCGCCAAGCCCATTTTTTACCAAACTTCCTTGGTCGGGCACATGATGAACAGGGCGCTTAAATGTTTGCCCCATATCACTACCCAAGCCCACAACTACAATATCTTCAACATATTTTGAGTCTTGCAAGGCATCTATGACACGCTCCAGTGAAGTACGGCCGTTCATGTCGATTAGCGCTTTGGGTTTGCCTTGCGTGTACGGATACATTGGATCTTCTGGCTGAGGAATGCCGCCAGCAGCAATAATGACGTCCATTTTTCCTCCAAAAAAATGACACGTAATGCGTGATGCGTAAAAAGAAAATCACGCATCACGTGTCACGCTTCACGTTACAGTTTGTGCAATGTCGGTTTCATGTCCAATTCAATCAATATCTCATCCAACTCGGCATGGGTGAGTGCGCGATTTTTACCAGCAACGGCCGTAATCGCCGCTTCCATCATATTTGTGCCAAAGGAACGGCCGTTTAAGATGGGTGTCGAGGTAACGATATACTTAACATTCCGTTCTTTGAATAAAGCCATATCTTTTTCCGTGGTTGTGTTGGTGACAATGACCGTATCGCTCAAATCATCAGGCATGTGCCGTTTGATGTAATGACAATCCCCAGCAACTACATCCGCCCATTCATACCACTTTGTAAATTTGGGGATGATCTCGTCTTGCTTTTCACCCGTGGGATAAAGAATACTAATGGGCAATTTGGTGGCGATAGGAACCATCACTTTAGCTAGACGCTGCATGTTCTTGAGGCCTTGCACAGGAATGCCCACACCAAGGGCAAACATGATGTCTCCAAAAACCATCTCATAACCGCATTCATGGAAGCCGAGGGTCATCCCATAACGATCGACACCAACGGTAAGCAGCACTTTTCCCGTGCGATATTGCTCACCCAACTCATCGATAAGCAGTTGCGCTGCTTTGCGTTCCAGTGTCATTTTTAAGCCACTGCCATCGACAAAAGGAGTTTGTTTGACGTTTTTAACAAGAACTTGAGCCGCACGAATATCGTACCGTTTTTCGCCCATTTGCACCCAAAGATCAATGCCCCCCACACCAAAAGCATCCACTTGGCCATCTAGCTCTGTAAAAAGTGCAGTAGCCCTTTCCACATCACCATCGGTGCCACGGCGCTCAATAACCACTGTTTCACCCAGTAGTTCAACTTCTACCTGTTTATCGCGCTCAGAACTGCCCAGACTGATACTGACTGCTCGTTTCATATTTCCTCTCTTCTCCAATGCCCTGCGTACCCTGAATTGTACCGAATTTTAGAGAAGGGAAAAGGTTATTCCTTGAGAACAACTGGCCAATAATATCGATACTCTGCTGTCAGTAAAAAAAGTGCCTGTTGGGCATCGATACGGCCGTATCCATATACATTGTTGGGAATTGATGTGGGAGTATCTGTGCCACATCCTTGGTTTGTTGTTAGAGGAACGGCCGTATCCTGAATAATCTCTTCAATGGCATCCACATTCCCCTTCAAATCAGGTCGTGCCGACAGAATCAGGGCAACAAGTCCAGCCACATGCGGTGCAGCCATACTGGTTCCACTTTTAAATCCATACTCATCATTGAGTACAGCAGAATAGATGTTCAATCCTGGCGCAGAAATATCTGGCTTCATGCGATTGCTACCATCCACCGTAATTGGTCCACGACTGCTAAAACCAACAATTTGATTCGTATTCTCGCCAGTCGCCCCTACGGAAAAAGATTCACTATAAATCGTGCCTGGTGTACTGCTAGAGCCACACGAAGGTCCATCATTCCCTGCAGAATGCACAGTGACAATCCCTGCTGTACGCACTGCAGCAACAACATCGGCCAACGAATTGGGATTACACCCTTCAACAGGTGGGCAGCCCCAAGAGTTATTGATCACATCGGGCGCTTTGCTCGGATCTGGATTCAAGCCATCGAGGTCTGTTGGGGCAATAAACCATTGATAACAATCTGTGTAACTGGCCGGCGTGCCATCACCGCCGTGCATATTCCGACAGCCAATCCATTTTGCATCAGGTGCCATCCCAATCTCGTTAACATTGCCGACCATCGTTCCCATCGTATGTGTGCCATGACTATGATCATCACACGGCTCGTCTACAGAACAAGGAAAGGTGTCGCCCCACGCATCATGCCAATTGTAATTATGGTTCGCTGAACCCCCATCCCAACCGCGATACGCAGCCATTAACGCAGGATGATCCCATTCATAACCAGTGTCTTGTCCGCCAATAACCACACCTTGGCCACGATACCCCAGTGCCCACACATCTTTTGCACCCACAAATCCAATACTGTCCCAAATACCTGTTGTTTCTAAGGGTTGGGCGAGAGGGGGTTCGATGGCTTGGGTTACGGTGGGATTGGCATACAAATGAGCGACATCGTCACGCAAAGCCATTGCCTGCACCGCATAAATATCTCCTTCGACCCAGATCATATTTGAGATCCAAAATGGTTTATAAGCCACACCCAAGCGCTCTAATTCGACAATAACCGCAGGTTGGGTACGGTTGGCAACGGCCGTTAACTGTTCATACACATAACGCCCTTTTTCTTCCTTTGTCGTTAATATTGCTGCCGCAGATAAATCGGCTTGTTCAGTTAGCTGCACCAAAAATTCTGTTTTGGGATAACTTTTGGCAACGATCGATGCTTGTGGCTCAGGAACGGCCGTTTCTAACACCCAGCCATCCACCTTATCACGCCAACTTTGAGCATCCGCAAATGAGGCAGACTGGGTAAACAAAATTGTGGTAAAT
>JBNKHS010000269.1:0-6289 GCA_050290485.1 Promineifilaceae bacterium (SeqCode)
AATTCGGGATGACTCATGTATTAGCTTATAAATTGTCAAAATCTATCCCCAATTTTTGGCAAATAATTTGAATGTTCTTCAATTCACCCATCATTTCATGTTGCAAAGCTGTCTCTTTGGCTTCTTTTATGTGTAGAAGCCCTTTATCACTGCGTTCATTGAGCAATAGAAACTCACCAAAACATGACAATGATGGAATCATAGTTTCAAGATAATTATTGCTTTTTGAAAGGTTGATGGCATATGAAAAATATGCTTGAGGAGTGGCATCTATATTTGGGATAGTTGATGATGAAGGTTGATATTTTTGAAGTAGGGTTTGCTTTTCTTGGGGAGAGTCTATTATTGATAAAAGCCGGCCAATAACAAAATGTCCTAAACCAAACTCTACATCTCTGCCGTTTTTTTCAGATTCTGCTATATGTTCAAAGCTAAACTTTATGGCTTTATCGTAAATTGATTTATTTAGATATGTCCATGCGAGATAAGGCTTTGGTGCGCTTGGAATACCGACGGAACCAAGTCTCTCTTTTGTATTAAGTGCTTTTTCAAAATATGTGATTGCCCGATCAAGTTCATTGTTGGCATGATATAGTTGAGCAAGTCTAAATTGTGATGCAAATAAGGTTAATTGATTTCCAATTTCCGTACAAATTTTGATAGCCTGACTCAAATATTGTTCCGACTTATCATATTCCCCAAGGAAGTAATAGACTAGCCCTACATTATGGATTGGGCGACTTAATTCAGCCCTATTATTCAGCTCTTTGAAAACCTTAATCGAATCTAATAGATAAGGAAGTGCATTTCGATAATTATTTGTTACCCCGTAATTCGCGCCAATTAAAGCAGATGCTTCGGCCATCCCACGTTTATTATTTAGAGTTTCGAAATAAGTGTAAGCTTTTTCTATTTCAATTAGTGCTCGGCTAAATTGTTTTCTGTAAACATTACCTCTCGATTTTATTGTTAAGATATTTGCTTGTAATTGAAGATTATTTATCGAGCTCGCTAAAATTTCTGCTTCATCTAAGTAGATAAAGGCTTCTGCATAATTTCCTTTGTTGCGTAATACATCCCCTAACATTGTTCGAAACTTTATTTTTGAAATAGGATGCTGACTTTTTTCTGCTAGACGCAACCCGATTTTTAGTTGTGCTATTGCTTCATCCCACTTTCCCTGTATATTTTGGATCTCTGCGATTGATAAAGTCACCTCCATTTGTGTTTGGTTGTTTAGTTGAAGCGAAAGAAGCCGGTTATAGAAATCCAATGCTACTTCGTTTTGGTAGCTGCTTTTTGCAGCATCTCCGGCAAGTTTGAGGTATTTAATGGCTTTATTCGCAATTTCGGCCTGTTCGTAATGATAGGCAAGATTGGCGTAATGCTCAGAAAGGTTGTCTTCATAAAGGGATTCATAGGCGAGGGCGGCAAAGGCGTGCAGATGTTGTAAGTGGGATTGTAGCTGCATGCCGTAGGCGGCATCACGCATGAGGGCGTGCTTAAAAGCGTAAAGGATTTTGCTGATCGCTGACCAAATCTGTTCGTTTTCCCCTTGATAGATGAATTCTGTTAAATCATCAAATTCGACAGCCATCGCTTTAAGGACGCCAATATCAAATTCTTGCCCTAAAACGGCCGCCATTTGTACAATTTGGCGCGTTTCATCAATGAGGCGATCAAGGCGAGAGATGAGGACTGCTCTTAAGTTGGCAGGTACATCCTCTAATGTAAACCCTGTGCGGAAATCAAAAATTGGAGGTTCTGCTTTATTGGCTATGATGCTTTCTCTTTCTTTAAGATCGAGCAAGAGTTGTTCGGCGAAGAAGGGGTTTCCATTCGTTTTTTCCATTAAGAAGCGCAAGACAGGCTGGGTAATCTTACCCGCCAATGTTTGCTCTGCTAGATTTTGTATGCCAATAACAGAAAGATACGTCAAATGGATCTCTTGGCGAGGAACTGCATCATCTATTGGGAGGGCGAAAATCGTGCCATCATCTTGATAACGATTGGTGAGCAAAATTGTAAAGGAGTGACGTGATAAGTTGCGTGTTAATGCCCCAATCAGTTCCTTCGATTCATTGTCTAGCCAATGTCCATCCTCAATTTCTAAGATAACAGGGTGTAGTAAGGTTTGTGCTTTGATGAGGTTAATTAGGGCGAGTTGTCTGTTTTCTGAGCGTAGGCGCGGTTCGAGTTGTTCATATAATGAATCTGCCCAATGGAGATCGATGATGGCGCCTAAAATGGATACAGTTCGGTGTAGTTCGTGGATAACTGTTTCATCGTTTAATTGCTTGGCTAATTCATTTAATATTTGTTGGAATATTTGCTTGTTTTCTGCTTCTGTTTGGGTGCGCGATTGTTGGAAATAGTTGCGCATCCAGTAGCGGAATGGGTTGAGTGGCTGGCGCAAAATCTCATCGACGGGGCAATAAAGCCAACTGACAGTTTTGGTGGGATCAAGTTCTGCTTGTTGGATGAGATTTTGCCGTAGTTCATAAATGAGCCGACTTTTACCAATTCCTGCCTCTCCATAGATGGTGATGATGCCTGCAAATTGCCCGTTGAATATGGGGGATAGACTGTTTTGAATTTGAGCGAGTTCTGGTTCGCGCCCAATCATGGAGGTGGTGTATTGGATGGGTTCTTTATTTGTTTGCTGACCCTCTAACTGGTAGACAGGCTGGATGTGGCTGACGCCTTTTAGGGGGATTTCTTCTAAATAGGTGATGTTGAATTCATCTTGAGCATGACGGAAGGCACGATCACCAAGCCAAATGGTGTTCCAATCTGCTTTGTTCATGAGGCGGGCGGCCATGTTGACGCGATGTCCGTAGCATGTGTATTCTTCGCGTAGTTGTGAACCAATGTAGCCTGCGTGGGCAATGCCATAGGTGATGCCCATGCGGATGGGGAGAGGGGTGGTTGCTTGCAGATCGAGAGCGAAGTTGAGTGCACGACTTAGATCGTTTTCGTGGGTGGTGGGTGCGCCCCAAAAAATGAGCAAGTGACATCCTTTGTCGCCAAAGGCTAAGCGGTTAATGTACCCTTCGTAGGGGTTGATGGCGGTGAAAAAGGCGTCCATGAAGGTGACAATGTCTTGGTGGCTAGTGACTTGATCGACGTTTAGGAATAGGTTGCAGGTATAACGGAATTCGCCCCGAATTTTTGTATTGAGCATGGATGCGGGTGTGAAGCGTTGGTGATGGGGGGAGGTGGATGGCGTGGCGGTGATGTGGGGGCTTGGTTGTTGTTTTGGGGGGGAGTTTAGATAGTGGTAGGTGTTGTTTTGGGGAACGGAAACGGCCGTTTCTCCCAAATCAACCAACCTTTCAAACCGCTCATGGGCAATGATGTTGCCGCCACTCCCTAAATTTTCTGCCATTGCACACTCATCAATGGCATCGCCTCGAAAATAGTAAACATCTTGTTTGGGACCTGAAATAATGCCCCACTCTAATTCCCCAACAGATAAACCGACTTTGGCCGTAAATTCAAACACACCGTACTCTGTTTGGAAAGTTGCTTTGCTTTCCATTTGTGCTTGAATAAAGTGAGCGGCGGCGAGGGTGCGTTGGCAAACAATTTTTGCATCGGTTTCGTTGTCGATGGGGAAGATGGTTTGGAACGCATCGCCTGCAAAATGGGTGATGTCACCCCCATAGCTGTAAATGCAGGTAACTAAGGGATCGAATATTTCTCTGACAATATTCGCTAAAACTTCTGCGCCATGTTGCCCGTGCTCCATTAATGCCTCGGTGATGCGCGTGAAGCCAGAGATATCAAGGAAGAGGGTTGTGGCTGAGATACGGCCGTAATTTTTGTTTTGCGCTACTTGTTCTAAGATAAAATAGGAATTGAGATGATGCACCCGATTCTCCATCAACCAGATTCAGCTTCTCAAACTGATGGTTTCATTTATTTTGATAGGTAAATAATTCGTTGTTGATTGACTGATAAGGTATATTAGAAATGATTATTGTGCAATGGAAAATTCTATCTCAACAACAACAGGATTATGTAATTCACAAAACTATTTTGAAATAAAACGAGTGAAAAATGTGAATTACTTGAGTGAAGACGTAGAAATCGTCTTTTGCCATTTAAAAAAACTTTTGCGTTTTCACATAGTACACCCAATGTTTGCGTAAATTCTGAATGAACGCAATAGTTAAATTCTCAACATCTTTTTAAACGAGTCATGTAAATGGAAGAAACAGTTAAAGACCCATATGATTTGGCGATAACAGATTACTACTATTGGCAGGATACATCTGCGCAATTAACCGTTCATGTCACAGGTGTTGTCTCCTACAACATTGGTATTGATATGTTTTTTGAGCAATATGATCAATTGTTTCCGCTTAATCAAAAGGCGATCCAATTGTGCAAAGGCCGTGTTTTGGATATTGGCGCAGGGGTTGGTCGTTTTGCTTTGCCACTTCAAGAAAGAGGGCTTGATGTTTGTGCGATTGATTATTCGGAAACGGCCGTAAAAATTATGCAAGAAAAAGGTGTCCAGAATGCACAATGTATGACCTTAGAGGATATTCTAGACAATTCATTATTGCCTGAAGAACGCTTCGATACCGTTTTGTTGATGATGAACGGGATGGGGATTGTGGGTTCAGTTACCGGTTTACAAAACTTTTTAGAGCAAGTCAAAAATATATTGAAGCCAACAGGGCAAATTATAGCGGATTCAACGGATGTTCAAGTAAACAAAAAACCAGAATACCGTGATTTAAGTAAAACGATACCACCAGAAGAAAAGTATTTTGGCGAAGTTGAAATGAGCTTTGAATATAAAGGGAACCGAAGTGATTCTGTTCCTTGGGTTTATCTGGATGAATGGACATTGAAAAAAAATGCAGAAAAAACAGGATGGCATTTTGAATTGATGGATCGTATGAACACAGGCATGTTTTTGGTTCGATTAACTCTAAAATAAAAATATAAGGAGGTTTGATGGCAAAGTATCGTGTTTTGTGTTTAGATGGGGGTGGAATTCGAGGGATTTACACGGCGCAGTTATTGATTCGTTTGCAAAAAGAAGTGCCTGACTTACTGGATGATATTGATCTTTACGCAGGCACCTCAACAGGCGGTTTGTTTTCTTTGTTGTTGGCTGCTGGGAAGACTCCTTATGATGCAAAAAAGCTTTACGAAAATGATGGAGACAAAATCTTCTATCGCTCGTTTTGGCGTAAATTACGTACAATCTGGGGCTTGATTGGCGCAAAATACGACAATAAAAATTTGGAAGCGTGTGTGAAAGCAGAATTTGGACAAAAAACATTTGGCGATCTGGCTGGTGCTGGTAAACATGTGGTGATTACCAGTTTTAAATTAGACGGTCATTTAGATGGACACCGGACGTGGCGACCTGTCTTGATGGACAATTTTGAGACGCACGTATCCGTTGACAATAAAGGGTTAACATTGGTCAGTGCTGCTATGCGTACCAGTGCTGCCCCCACCTATTTCCCCAGTTATCAAGGGTATGTGGATGGAGGTGTGGCTGCCAATAATCCCAGTATGGTTGCCCTTGCACAGGCGCTTCACAATGACAAGGGGAAACAAACGTTGGACGATGTCTGTTTGTTTTCTGTTGGCACGGGGCTGGTTGAGCATTATCAAACAGGAGAACGCAACGACTGGGGATTATGGCAATGGGTACGGCCGTTAGTCAATATTCTTTCTGATGGGTCGATGGAACTCGTCGATGAACAATGTCATCGGTTATTGAAACATAGTCAATACCATCGTCTCGCGCCTGCATTGCCTAAGCCGATTGCTTTAGATGGCTACAAGGAGATCCCCGATTTGATTCGATACGCCAACGAGGTAGATATTTCTGATACCGTTACGTGGTTGAAGGATAATTTTGTTGATGGCTAAAGCGTGAAGCGTGATGCGTGAAATAGCTCTTACGCATCACGCTTCACGTATCACGAAATCATTTTTAGTAAGCTTGCTTCATCCAAAATAGCAACACCCAGCGATTCCGCTTTTTTCAGCTTCGACCCTGCTTTTTCACCTGCTAAGAGGTAATCTGTTTTTTTGCTGACAGACCCTGTTACTTTGCCACCATGTGCTTCGATGAGTGCTTTGGCATCATTACGCCCCATTGTGGGCAAAGTGCCTGTGATGACAAAGGTGAGGCCAGCTAGTGTATCTACTTGCTCAACGCCAGCTTCGGGTTGATCAACTTCAAATTTAAGACCTGCGTCGCGGAATTTTGCTAGGAGTTGTTTGTTGCGTTCATCGGCGAAGTAACTGGTGA
>JBNKHS010000270.1:0-6273 GCA_050290485.1 Promineifilaceae bacterium (SeqCode)
CAGGGCATCATGCATATGCTGATTTGTATGGGGGTTATTGCTATTTGAACAATGTTGCTATTGCGGCACATTGGCTAACTGCGCAACAACAAAAAGTAGCAATTATTGATGTCGATTACCACCATGGGAACGGTACGCAAGCTATCTTTTATGATCGCGATGATGTCTTCTTTTGCTCCATCCATGCCGATCCCGATCAAGATTACCCGTTCTATTCCGGATTCAAAGGCGAATCGGGACATGGTGCCGGGGTAGGTTACACCCACAATTATCCATTGCCTTTAGGCACAAACGGCCGTACTTATTTGCAAACGCTGCAACAAGCAATCAACAACGTGTCGCAATTCAACCCAGATATCTTGCTTATTTCCTTAGGAGTAGATACAGCTAAAGGTGATCCCAATGGCGGATTCTTGCTCGATCAAGATGATTTCGCAGCAATGGGGCAACTGTTTGCCCAGGTCGATCTGCCAAAAGTTGTGGTCCAAGAAGGAGGCTACATACTAAACAGTATCGGCAAAAATGTACGTACCTTCTTACAAAACATTCTCGGTCTCTAGGAATTCAGGTAACTGACACCAATTGTAGAGGCGGATTGGCAATCCGCCCTACCGCTGTAACATCCAATGGGCAGATTTAAAACTCACCAACGTCGGCAAAGCGAAAACGTTCGATAGCAATAAAGCCAGTTGCACACACGACCATCAAGATTGTGCTCATTGCCAAGGCTTGCCCAAAGTTTAGTGCACCCGGCTGCCCCAAATAACGCTCAATGGCGATGGGCATGGTTAAAAAGCCACTATTAGGGCGGACGATAAAACTGGTGGCTCCGAACTCACCCATGCTAACGGTAAAGGCGAAAACAGCCGCAACCAACAAAGCCCGTCCGACAATAGGTAAATCAATTTCGCGCCATGTGCGCATGGAGGAAGCACCGAGTACGGCCGCCGCTTCTCGTAAGCTAGGTTTGATCCCTTGCATTATCGGCAACATCGTGCGTACCACAAAGGGGAAAGCAACCAACGTGTGCGCAATTAAAATGAGCAGGGCAGAGGTTCGCAGTTTGTCGTAAGTGATAACATAGCCAAACCCTAAGGTTACAGCCGATGCACCAAGAGGCAGCATGAACATGGGATCTAACCAACTACGCCAGCGAGACGGCCGTATCAACAAACTCGCGGTTAACAATCCCATCGTACACGCAGTCATGACCGTTAAAAACGCATATCCAATTGAATTGCGCACAGCCAGCAATGGCGGAATGAAAACAACACTGCCACGACGCGCCTCTGGCAATGCTTGATAGTAGGCCATCGTAAAATTCCCTTCACGATCAAGGAAGGATTGGGCAATCAAAGCCAAAAGTGGTGTAATTAAAAAGATAAACAAACCAACAATTACTAGGCCGACCACGAATTTCTCGCGCCATGTCTGTGCCTGGCGCATGTTTGTCTTCTGCGGCCGAAAATCGAGGGATACGGCCGTTTTTTGCTGCCAGCGTGCATAAACAGACATTAACAAAAAGGTGAACAGGATTTGAATAAGAGCCAACACAGCTGCACGATCCGGTCGTAGATAAAACACATATTGCCGATAAATCTCCGTTTCAATCGTGCTATACGCCGGTCCACCCAAAATCAAGATGACACCAAAACTGGTAAACGTAAACAGAAAAATCAGCAGTGAAGCGCTCAGCAAAGACGGCCGTAATAATGGCAAGGTCACTTCCCAAAACGCCTGCAGACGGGAAGCACCCAAAGTTTGTGCCGCTTCCTTCAACCGTGGATTCAAATTTGCCCAAAACCCACCAACCAAACGCACGACAACGGCAACATTAAAAAAAACATGCGCCAACAGAATCATTGTTAATGACTGATCTAGTTGCAACGGCGCTTTTTCTAATTCAAACAATCCCATCAAAGCCTGATTAACAGGCCCATTTGCCCCCAGCAAAGCGCGAAAGGCAGCCGCAACCACAACAGTTGGTAATACAAAAGGAATGGTGGTCAGGGCACGTAATGTTGCCTTGCCGCGAAATTCATAATGGGCAAAAATGTAAGCAGCAGGCAAACCAACCAACAAAGTTAGCAAAGTAGATAATACCGCTTGCCACACTGTAAACCACAACACACGCCAAAAACTTGACCGCCCCAAAACGTCAACGACCGAGCCCACAGTCAAACCAATGCGCAAAACATTCAACAATGGGTAAAAGAAGAAAATGACAAGAAATAAAAGCGGTAGGGCAATAATTGCCACAAGCCACAATTGACGCCAATTTTTCATAACAAATCTTGAGAAAAAACTCCCCTAAACCTAAAATTTAAAAGGGCCAAAATATGGGTAAAAAAATGATCATTAAAATCCAAATCAATACAGTCAATGGAAACCCTACTTTGGCATAATCAAAAAAGCGATACCCACCTGGACCATACACCAAAATACACGCCTGGTGGCCAATTGGCGTTACAAAAGAGTTCGAAGCAGCAATTGCCACCCCCATCACAAATGCGTATGGAGCAATCCCAATACCAAATGCACTTTGAATTGCAATTGGTGCAACCAAGACAGCGGCAGCAGCATTAGACATGAAAGCGGTTAATACTGTGGTCAAAATGAATAAACCGATCATGACCCCACGCGGGCCAAACCCGCCAACCAGATCGATAATAGCATCCGCTAAAAATTGAGCCGCGCCGGTTTTCTCCATTGCAATCCCCATGGGCAGCATCCCTGCAATTAAAAACACAGATTTCCATTCGATAGAATCATATGCCTCATCAGGCGTTAAACACCCCGCTAAGATAGACAAAATAGCACCCAGGACGGCCGCAATAGAGATATGCAATACACCTGTCGCGACTAAACTAATCATCGTCACAAAGATAAGTAAATTGATGGGCGCTTTGCTAATGCGTCGGTTGACCTTCCGTGGTTGACGTAAAACCAAAAATGAAGGATCTTCGCGAATAGATTCAATCCGCTCTCGCCGCCCCTGTACCAATAATGTATCCCCTAAATGCAAAGGAACATCTGCTAAATGTCCCACAACAGGTTTCTCTTCACGCCAAATCGCTAATACTGTCAACCCAAAACGGCCACGAAAATCAATGTCGGCCATGGTCTGATCAATAAAATTGGCTTTTTGGCTAATGATTAGTTCTGTCACTGTTGCTTCGGGGTTTTTCAGGTTTTGATCGCTCAACTCCTCAGGAACAACAGTAAGTCCGATCTCTTGTTCGTACTTATTGAATTGGGTGTCTTCGCCACGGACCAACAAAACATCATTCGCTTGGATATGGGCATTAGGCAAAATACCAAGCCGTAAACGGCCGTTTCGAGACATCCCCATCACCGTCAAATCATAAGCCTCACCTAAGCGAGACTCAACAATCGTTTTACCAATCAAAGGAGAATCAGTCTGCACTTGCAACTCTGCCAAATAATTCTCAAGTTGATACTCTTCGGTCAAATCAGCATCCGTCATCGCATGGGTCGTTTCTTGGTAACTTGGCAACAAATGGCGACCAATAAAGGTCATGTATAAAATTCCAGACACCATAATGATCACGCCCATCATCGTGTAATCAAAAAGCCCAAACGGCTCTAGCCCAACCTCAGCAAGTGCATCACTCGCCAATAAATTGGGAGGTGTTCCAATCAAAGTTGTCACCCCGCCCAACAAAGAGGCAAAAGCAAGAGGGATCAATAATTTTGAGACTGGAATTTTAGAGTTGCGTCCTAATGTGATTGCAACCGGGAGCAAAACAGCAGCAGCTCCAATGTTGTTCATAAAAGCAGACATAACGGCAACCGTTACCATAATGGTAAACACAAGCCTCACTTCACCTGTACCCGCAAACTTCCCAATCTGGCGACCAATAAAATCAGCAATTCCCGTATACGTTAAACTTGCACTCACAATATAGATGGCCCAAACCGTAATTACAGCTGGATTTGAAAATCCAGCAAACCCCTCTTCAGGCGTTAACAAACCAGTTAATACCAGTGTCAACAACACCAGCATCGCGACAATATCTGCACGAACTTTCTCCCAGGCAAAAAGAACAATTGCAACACCTAGAATTGTTAAAACAAAAGCAATCTCACTTGTCACATCCGCCTCCTACAGCCGAGCATGTCAATTTATAAGATGTCGATTTTTGTTTCAAAATAATGATTATCCTGAATTAGGGCTAACGCAAGTTATTTTAGTTTGATGTTGTATTCACAACTACACTTTATGCAACAACTCTTTTGTATGCGACCCATGAGCTGTTGCTAGCAGGTAAGACAATTTATTAATTATTGTATCTGTAATAGTAGAGTTTGGCATGGTAAAAAGTTGAGCTACACTATAATTGTCTACTGTGATTGACACATTGGAGTATCAGAAAATGTCTTCGGAAGTAAATGTACGCCCTGTAACTGAACATGATTTACCCGAAATTCGCGAGCTATTTTATCGTTCGTATGGAGAAAAATACCCTTACAAAGAGTTTTATAGTGATGAATGGTTAAAACGAAGCATTTACCAAGACAAATATCTCTTTTTGTTAGCCGAATATAACGGCCGTATTGCGGGAACAGCATCCGTTTATTTTGAGGTAGGTGCTTACTCCGATTTGTGTGGCGAATTCGGCCGTTTGGCTGTCGATCCCCAATATCGGGGCCAAGGCGTTGGCAGTGCCCTGATGAAAGCACGTCTCGAATTTGCCAATCACCGCCTGCACTTTGGGCTTACAGAATGTCGCACAGCCCACCCCTATGCCCAACGTATCTCAGAAAAATTCAATCTGCGCCCCATTGGATTTTTACCGCAGAAAGTCTTACTTGATGAGCGCGAGAGTTTGGTGATGATGGCGCGTCTGTTTGGGCCTTCACATGAACTACGGGGCAACCATCCACGGGTCATTCCCGAAGTCTTCGTCCTTGGGCAAATTGCGCTCAAAAATATGGGGCTGCGTACAGACATCATCGCCGTTGCCGATGCTGATGGCTATCCCATTGGTAAAGGATTTCAGGTAGAAGAACTAAAAGAATCCACACTTCCTTATCTGCTGCGCATTGAACGCGGACGGCTTTCAAGACGCCAAGTGTTTGGCAATCTGCAGCTCAGTTATGGCCTATTTATGCTTGAATCACGCAACTCCCGTTATTTAGTTGCCAGCGAAGAAGGGCACATTGTCGGGGCCATTGGCTTTACACTCGATAACATTGGCAACAGCATCAAAGTTGTCGAGCTCATTGATTTGCGCGACGATGTAGCAGGGTTCTTACTGAAAGAACTCGATCAATGGGCAAAAGAAATTTACGGGGCCAAGTACATGGAAATTACCGTCAGTGCCTATTGGCCCGACATCCAACGCACGCTAAGCAATTTAGGGTTTGTCCCTGTCGCTTATTGCCCCTCCTTCGTCTTTCATGAAGTTGAGCGTTTAGATACAGTCAAATTTGCTAAATTGTACATTCCACTTGATATTGATAATGTAGCCTTAACGGATGCCAGTCGCGAAATATACGATGTTGTCCGCGCTGGATTTGAAGAAAAACGGTTAGGCATATCAGTCAATGAAACAACCCAAAAAATGGCAATTTTTGCTGGGTTAGAGGAAGGCGAGCTAACGAAGATTGCCTCGCTCTGTTCTGTTATTAAAATACCCGCCGGAGAAATTGTTTTACGTGCCGGGGAAACGGGGGAATCCTTATTTATGGTCATGGAAGGCGAAATGGATATATTGTCGCCAGATAACTCCAATTCTGTGGGACGTGTCACTACGGGGGACTTCTTGGGAGAGATTTCGCTCGTAAGCCAGCAATCTTATACGGCAACGGCCGTTGCGGCCACAGATGTGCAATTGGTTGCCCTCAAACACCAAGATTTTGAACACCTCATTAACCGCTACCCACGTATTGGCATGCAAGTGATGCGTAACATTGCTATTTCTGTGGGTGAAAAACTGAGAATATTGAATCTGCGGGGAGGATAACCTGCCCATCTGGTGACAGGGATAACCAGTTGGTATGCGCCCACTCAGACGGATCGCCATTGAGAGCAAATGGTGTGACCGCGACAACTCGGGGGTCATTTTGCCATGGTGTCCATCCGTTGAGAGGATAATTTGGAAAACGGCCGTTTCGCCCAGCCGCAAAAAGCACCCATTGCCCCGCATCACAAACAGCGTAAACAACAGTTCAACATCGTCACCTATATGGCCTTCAAAGCGGAACAAGCTGACGAAGAAATCGAAATCGTCGACAAAACTGAAACAT
>JBNKHS010000271.1:0-6273 GCA_050290485.1 Promineifilaceae bacterium (SeqCode)
CTCTTTGGTAAAAGCCAGAAAAGGCAACAAAATTCATCTGTTGCATCTTTTACATTGGTTAACGTTGCAAAACAATCCTACTTCACAAATATCCGACAATGATTTAGCGATTATTCTACAAAAAGGTTGACAGAAAAATAAACTGAATATATTATATATTTAGTTTAGGATATATTATGAGTTATTCGCTAGGATTTTCACAAGCCATTGTGGCTACGGTCTACATTGCTGACAAGGTTGAACAGGGGTTTTACGAATTCACGCCAACCACGCAATTGGCTAAAGACCTAAACATTCCCCGCCCAACGGCCGTTAAAATCTTGCAAAGTCTGAATCAGGAAGGCATCATCGAAACACGTGAAGGTGCTAAAGGAGGTGTGCGTTTAGCCAAAGCAGCAGACCAAGTCACCGTATTAGATATTTTTATAGCAGTTGAACGAGAACGGCCGTTATTCCAAACACGGCTCAATATACGGGCAACCGGCAGCAAACCCACCCTCGCCCAAGAAGCAATTGGCACATTGCTAACAGATGCCGAAGCAGCGATGAAAAACGAACTGAATCAAACAACGATTGCCGATTTAATGGCTGCAATTAATCAATAAAATATTTTTTTATCTATAACTATATATAATACATATTTAGTTTATCCATATAGCAATTTAAGGGAAGAAGATTCATCATTCATCCCTCATAACTCACAATTTCAAACGGAGATTTATCATGAAAAAATTACAAGGTTTACTTATTCTTATCGGTATTGTTCAACTCGTTTTAGGCGCGTTATTTCTTTTTGCACCGCAAGCGATCATGGGCATGATGGGGCTTACCGTCCCGCCAACAGACTCAGGCTATATGTTTGGCATGCTTGCTGCACGCTTCATTGCCTTTGGAATCGGTATGTTTTGGTGTGCTCGTGCCCCAGAAGAAAACATCTTTTGGATCAACAATATGATTCTGATTCAAATCATTGATTTGGCAGCTGGCATTTATTACACAGCGACAGGTGTTGTCGATATATCCTCATCAGCTTTCCCGATGTTTAACGCAACCCTCTTCATCATTTTGCTAACGATGTGGCGGCCTAAAGCCAAAATAACTTTAGCCCCTGCATAAAGCAAAAAGGGGCATTCGATTGAATGCCCCTGACCTAAATCTTGGTTCTATTTTCGGTTACACAGCGGCAGCCAATGCTTGACCTAAATCTTCCAACAAATCATCGATGTTCTCAATGCCCACGCAGAGACGAATCATATCAGGGGTTACACCGGCCGATTCAAGCTCAGCTTCTGTTAACTGACGATGTGTCGTTGACGCAGGATGGGCCGCCAATGATTTGGCATCCCCAATATTGACCAAACGTTTGAAGATTTTGAGAGCATCGTAGAATTTCACACCAGCATCAAAGCCACCTTTGACACCAAAGCTCAACAAAGCTGAGGGTTTCCCACCTGTATACTTTTGTGCAAGTTCATAATAGGGCGAATCCTCCAGCCCGCCGTAAGCAACCCATTCAACTTGTTCATGGTTTTGTAAATAACGAGCAACCGCCACTGCATTATCCGTGTGGCGCTCCATGCGCAATGGTAAGGTTTCGATTCCCTGCAAAATTAAGAACGCATTGAAGGGACTGAGGGCAGAGCCCGTGTTACGCAAAGGAACTGTACGCGCCCGTCCAATGAATGCAGCTGGGCCAAATGCTTCTGTATAGATAACGCCATGATAAGAGGGTTCAGGCGAAGATAACATGGGGAAACGATCAGGATGATCTGCCCAAGGGAATTTACCACTATCGACAATAATGCCGCCCAGTGAGTTGCCGTGCCCGCCCATGTATTTGGTCAAAGAATGGACAACAATATCGACACCATACTCAATTGGTTTAATAATTGATGGTGTGGCTACGGTGTTATCGACAATAACAGGCACACCATGCTTGTGCGCCATCGTGGCAATCGCCTCAATATCCGCAATATTACCAGCCGGATTACCGATTGTTTCGGCAAAAACAGCGACGGTATTATCGTCAATTAAGGCTTCTAAGCTGTCCGGATGATCATCTTTGGCAAAACGCACATCAATCCCTTGTTTGGGCAGCATATGTGAAAACAAGGTGTATGTTCCCCCGTAAAGCAAAGGAACAGAAACGACGTTACTACCAGCTTCCGCAATGGTTAAAATGGCATAGTTGATAGCTGCACTCCCCGCGCTAACCGCTAAACCAGCAATCCCACCCTCTAAGGCAGCGACTCGTTGTTCAAGCACATCGGCCGTGGGGTTCATGATGCGCGTGTAGATGTTGCCGGGCACAGCTAAATTAAACAGATCGGCACCATGTTGCGCGTCGTCAAATTCATAGGCAACTGTTTGATAAATAGGTACAGCTACCGATTTGGTTGTTGGATCTGATTGGTATCCAGCGTGAATAGCTAATGTTTCGTCTTTCATTTTTTATCTCCTGCAATATTTGTTGATAATTTTGTGCAACTCTTAAATAGGTCAAATACGGCCGTTACTCAACCCCAACGGATCTAAGGGATCGATATGAGGCATAAACGGAATCAATCGATTCTGATCCGTTAAACGATAAACTAAACCAAGCCAATTATTGACAATTGCTTTTCCTGTATCCCCCCACGTATTGTCAAGGTGCGGATCAAACGCATCCTCGGGAAAAATCGGCATCGGTTTATTATCATTCTTCGCGTGCATTAGTTCCGTTAAATAAGCGAGATCCAGTCGTTCAGCTTCTGTATTAAAATAATTTTCAGGTTGTGGTGGTAAGGTATCAATCTCCCCATTAAAAAAACGTGTCACCTCCCTTTTATACTCTTTGAGCAAGCTATTACGAAAATATTCAGGATGCCCCTGAAAATAAACAAAGCGAAAATGATCAGGGCTGACGGCCAGCTGTACCCCAGCCTCCTCGCTATCAATCAATATGTGTAAGCCAGCTGCTTCGATTAACCCTGCGGGCACATCATTCCAGCGTGAATGGGGCATTTCAAAACGCGTATTGACATCACGCAACAAAGGATGCTGGCGATCACAGACCTGATGTTCAAAGATACCCCACTGTTTGCGTGGCAAGCGCTGTCGATTAATATCATGTTTCAGCTTGAGGAGTGCATGAGTCGCCAAACAAGAGCATAAAACAGAGGCAACATGGTCAGTTGCCCAATTCAACACATTCTGCAATGGTTCCCAAAAAGGCTCCAGCTCCAAAGCAGGGTTGGTCACATTGGCCCCCGTAATAATGAGGGCGTCTAAGCCCACCTCTCGCAATTCAGAAAAATCATCGTAATAGGTGTCGATGTATGTTTGCGTTTCATGGCTGCGCTCCAAGCCCGGAACGGTAAAAGGGTGGACGTAAAATTGAACAATTTGATTGCTATTGCCAATCAGACGCATGTACTGCTGCTCGGTCACCTGTAAGGCAGCATCGGGCATCATGTTAAGCAACCCAATATGCAGTTCGCGAATATCTTGCGATAAGGCTCGATCAAGGGTGAGTACATCATGTCCTTGATTGCGCAAGTCATCGTAAGTTGGTAATTCGGTGTGTGCAACTAGTGGCATAGTTAGCTCCTTGGAAGCAATAAAAAAGCCCTTTCACAGTGATGAAAGGGCTTACAAGATTCAAACGATTGCGACCATCTCATCTTCCAGAGTCTTTGCTCTGCCGGATTTGGCACCCGAGCACATTTATATGCTGGGTTGCCGAAGCGTCAACGGGCCGGTCCCTCGGCTTCTCTTGATAAGAAGTAAAATTTTTTAAGAACTGCGCAGGAGCTTAACGGATACGGCCGTTCCTGTCAATGTTTTAGTGCAAATTCTCAACAGTCTAAATTGTCACTAAATAAAGCTTGACGAATCTATTAAATACCTTGGCCACTCAATATTTTTGCTAACAAAATCAGCTCTTGACAAACCAAGAATTTCTAAGATAATCTCCGTTCCGTGAACGTTCACGGAACGGAGATTCATAGTGAAAAAACGAGTGACCATCAAAGATGTTGCTGTAGAAGCAGGTGTGTCTCGACAAACCGTTTCCAGAGCAATCAATAATCAAGGCGAGATTAGCCCAGCAACAAAAGAACGTGTCTTGCAAACGATTGAAAAACTGGGATACCAACCCAACCGTTTGGCACAGGGTATGGTCACACAACGTACAAAAACAGTGGCACTTTTGGTTAGTGACATTGCCAATCCTTTTTTCCCAGAAGTTGCCCGTGGTGTGCAAGACTGTGCCCGGGAGCAAGGTTATAATGTTTTTTTATGCAATGCAGACGGCACAGCGGAAGAAGAGTTAGAAACCATGCAGCTTTTGGCCTCGCAGCGTGTTGATGGCATCATTAGCTTCGCCAGTAAAATTAGGGAAGAAGATTTGCAACAGTTTGCGCAACAATATCATCCCATTGTGATCATCAATCGCTTCATTGAACATCCACACATTAATTTGTTGCTTGTTGATAATGCTTTAGGAGCTAAACAGGCAACAGCTCATTTGGTCAATAACGATCATCAGCAAATTGGGATGTTGACCAACGAATCCCATTCGCTAAGCGAAATGGTGCGGGTGCAAGGATTTCAAAATTATTTAGCCAAGCATCAATTGCCAAACCATATGATTGTCCAGGATAAACCCACCATTGATGGTGGTCAGGCAGGGTTGCTCCGTTTACTTGAACGATGGCCTGATATTACGGCCGTATTTGCCTACAATGATCTCATGGCAATTGGGGCCTTACAAGCATGTCGTTCCTTGGGAAAACGTGTGCCCGAAGATGTGGCGATTATCGGCTTTGACGATATTCATCTAGCTTCTGTTGTTACCCCTACCCTGAGTAGCATTCACGTCGATAAATACACCATTGGCCAAATGGCCATGGAACGTATTTTTGCCATGTTAGAAAAGCCAGATAAACCATTTGAAACAATGCAGTTAATACCAAAATTAGTTTTGAGAGAGTCAACAAATTTAGTACGGGATGCGTAACATGTATTTATCAGGTATGGCGTATCCCGTATCACGAAAAGGAGCTTAATCAATGCCCAAAATCACATTCATTGGCGCAGGCAGCACAGTCTTTGCCAAAAATTTACTCGGCGATATTTTAGGATTTCCTGAGCTCGCCCAATCTGAAATTGTTTTGCATGATATCGATGCAGAACGGTTACGGACGTCTGAAATTGTGGCGCATAAAGTTGCGGAGGCAGTTGAGGCCAAACCGATAATTACAAGCACGCTGGACAGACGCGAATCGTTGGATGGTGCCGATTATGCGATTTGTATGGTTCAGGTCGGTGGCTATAAGCCAAGTACAGTTGTTGATTTTGAGATTCCCAAGAAGTACGGTTTGCGCCAAACCATTGCCGACACATTGGGCATTGGCGGCATTATGCGTGGCTTGCGCACGATTCCGGTTCTGCTGGAAATGTGCGACGACATGGAAGAACTTTGTCCTGATGTGACGTTTCTGAACTATGTCAATCCAATGGCGATGAATTGTTGGGCAATCAATGAAGCAACGACGATTAACACTGTCGGCTTGTGCCACAGCGTGCAAGGCACGGCAGGTCAATTAGCCAAAGATATTAAAGTGCCGATCGAAGAAATCGCGTACACGGCAGCGGGCATTAACCATATGGCTTTTTATTTGAACTTTGAGCGCATCACGGAAAACGGCCGTATCGACCTCTATCCCGACCTGCACAAAGTCATCGCAGACGGCCGTGTGCCCGACTGGAACCGTGTCCGCTACGAAATGCTCAAACGTACCGGTTACTTCGTCACCGAATCAAGTGAACATTTCAGTGAATATACACCTTGGTTTATCAAACGGGATCGCCCTGATTTGATCAAGGAATTTAATGTTCCCCTGGATGAGTACATCACCCGTTGTGAAAATCAAATTGCAGCTTGGGATCAAATGCAAGCGATTTTTGAAGCAGAAGATGTGCCTTTGGCCGTGGAACGCAGTGAAGAGTATGGTTCTTTAATCATCCACAGCATGGAAACGGGGCAACCCCGCGTGATTTATGGCAATGTCACCAACGATGGTTTAATTGACAATTTGCCACAAGATTGTTGTGTCGAAGTTCCCTGTTTGGTAGACCACAACGGCGTGCAACCAACACACATTGGCAGCTTGCCCCCTCACCTCGCCGCGATGATGCAAACAAACATCAATGTACAAGCGCTCACCGTTGAAGCTGCGCTAACTGGCAAACGAGAACATATCTACCACGCGGCCATGCTCGATCCACACA
>JBNKHS010000272.1:0-6240 GCA_050290485.1 Promineifilaceae bacterium (SeqCode)
CTATTTATCGGCAACACCATGAAAAACTTGTGTTCTCAGAATCCATGCCGCTTGAAGTTTGCGGAGCCTACGAATTAAATGCCTTCCAATATCATGAAGGGTATGAGTTATGTTTACCATTTATTAAATCAGACAAAGAACTCTTTGCGCCATACTACTATTATGACTCACCAGGGCTTGACCAAAAATGGCAAGCAATTAGGGGTGGCACAAAAATCGTAGACGCCGTTATTGGACAAGCTGTACTCAGCCCAAATCGTCAGGCCATCATTAGCCAAAACGTCGAACAGATGCAACAAGCTGCTGGTGTAGACACTATTGAAAGTGTTGCTGCCATGTATGCTTTCATCAAGTTATCTGCAATTCAATCTGATCAAAAGATAACCCAAATCATTAACACGTTGCCACCTCTCAATCTGTTGCCAAAGTTTGAAATGGCCAACTTAACTTTTTAGGAAGGTATTCATGAGAGTTCATTCTTTTACGCTCAAATCAACTGATTACTGTAATTTAGCCTGCACTTATTGTTATTCGCCTAACACGAAAAAGGTTAACTACATCCGTACAGATGTATTGGAAAAGTTAGGGCAACGCATGGTCAGCGACTTCTCTCCAGACCAAATCTTCCAGATTGTGTGGCATGGATCGGAGCCGATGGCTGTAGGGGTCGAATTTTACCGTCAGGCAACACAAATTTTTAAATCATATGTAGGTGAACGGATTGGTCAGCATATGCAAACCAATCTGACACTTGTGGATGATGAGTGGACTACGTTTTTTAAGGAAGAAAATTTTGGGGTTTCCACCAGCATTGATGGCCCTCGGCAAGTTCATGATTATTATCGTATTGATCATGCAGGGCGTGGCTCTTACGACAAAGTGATTACAGCAATCCACAACTTAAAAGCGGCGGATATTGATGTCTCTGCAATTACAGTGGTTACCAAAGCAAACATTCAATATGCGCGAGAAATTTACTACTTAGTCCGCGATTTAAATATTAACCTACGCATTAATCCAGTCATTGTAGCGGAGGAAAGCAGTTTTTGTTTGCCGTCTGAGGCGTATGGAGAGTTTGTTATATCCGTTGCCAATGAATGGTTACAGGATACCAATGCTAAATTTTTCTTGGAGCCGATTCGGAGTATGGTCTTGCGCTTAACAACAGGGCAAAATCTTCTATGTGAACAGCAAGCACTCTGTTATTCTCATTTAACAGGTATCGGCACGGATGGTTCGCTGTACCCATGTAACCGATTCATCAATGTACCAGAGTTGAAATTGGGACATATTGATGAAACCAACCCACTTGAGATTCCGTTGCTCCCCATCTCGCAAAAAGCGGCTAGAAGACACATTAATGCGAAATGCCAGAACTGCAAATTACTTGAAGTTTGTCAGGGAGGCTGTATGTATCATTCACATGTCATCTATGGGGACGCGTTTCGGGAAGATTATTTCTGTAAATCTTATGTGTTGTTATATGACTTTATTATCGCCAACTTGCCCACTTTGTTATCGCGATTATCCGCGATCCCCGGAGGCAAAGAGTTGGATAATTTGGTGTCGACATTGATGCAACCGGTAGCTGTATAAGGAGAGGGAGAAATGGCAAAGTTTAATTTGAAACCGAAGAAGCCTTTGGAAAGAAAAGATATGAATCAACTTATCGGCCGTTTATTTGTTGATCCACAATTCAAACAAGAGTTCTTATCCAATCCAGAAGAGACTGTTGCTCACGCTGGATTAAATTTAACCAAATGGGAGGTGAAAGAAGCTATCGAATTGTTTGCAAATAAAGATGTTTAATTTTTTATATTGGCAAAATTAGTTTTTAAGGAAGTGTGAAAATGAGTGATTTAGATTTTTTGGAAGATGTTGACCTAGGTGAAGAAACAATTGCTCCACAAGCACAAGAAGCTACAGGCCCTCTTTCTCGCAGTGCAATCCATGAAGTTGTAGGGAAACTACTTCTCGATCAAGGTTTTCGGTCTATGTTTAATCAAGATCCCAAATTGGCTATTGAAAATGCCGGTGTTGTACTAACAGCCAATGAATTTTCTGCTGTTATTGCAATGGCTGAGGATCTAGGTAGTTACGCCAACTCTGAAGAAGTTAAGGAGTTAGCAGATCGTATGGTTTCATACGTTGATCGTATTTATATCAGTCCAACCTCCGGTTAAAGCGAATCGCTTTTATTAAACAATGATCAGGTGAATTTGCTTCGGATTATGTGTTTCCTATTCGCTTGTTGCTCCGCAGCATATGTTTGGCGAAACATTGGATTATCGTTTAGTAGGATGATGTAGATGGGTAAGCCTTTATTGCCCATCTACGTTTTGGAGCCCATACATTATGGCAAACATAGATTTTGATGCGCTCATTCGCGAAAGTAGTTTTTTCTCTCCAAAAGGGCCAGAACGTATTGTGCCCCAAGGCCGCCCTCCACGCAAAGGGTTGCAACAGATCGTGGGGCGCTTGATTATGGACAAAGGTTTTCAGGATGTTTTTCGCCAAGAGCCAGAGCAGGCCGCAGCGATGGTGGGGGTTGCTTTAACACCTTATGAGTTGGCGATTGCGGTCTCGTTGGGGCAAGATTTTACAGACTTATCCTCGTTAATGAAAAGGATGAACGAGTATTAGAATGAGTAGACCTCTCGTTCTGGATGATTCTCATTTGATGGTTGTGGATCATGTATCGCAGTGTGATTTAGCGATCAAACAAGTTGTGCATTTCGATGCTCATTCTGATCTGAGTTTGCTTAAGGATAAAGCGAACGATGGCAATGTGTTGACATGGTGGTTAACCCATCATGAAGTGGATGAGATTTTTTGGGTTTTGCCGACAAAGCTTGTAGAACGGATTCATTCGTCTGGGTTGGCTGTAATTTATAGTTTTGTGCCAACGGCCGTTTCTGACTCACTCCAACCAGCAAACACGATAGGAATCGCCACTGTGCAATTACCCTCAAATACAAAGCTAACCCTTGTTGAAGCAAGCGATCTACCCCATATCCCCACAACACCTGAGTTATGGCTCGACTTTGATCTCGATTTTTTGTCCTTCGAACCAGACCCTCAGCAATGGTTCTCCACATATCAAACAGAAATCAAAAGATTGGCAGACCGAGCAGAAATCGTCAGCTTGGCACTTTCCTTCGATTTTGGTACAACGCGCCACCAAGACCTGACGTGGGCCATTCCATTATGGCAAACCTGTAGTAGACCACTCGCCTATGTACCCAGCCTCGCACGCACATTTAGCCTACAAAACGAAAGTCAATCGTGCTTAGAGGCATTAACACAGCACTTAGTCAACGATGTAGATCGTCAACTGCGTGTGCTTTTTTATCATGGGCAGTTGCCTGAATTTGTGGCCAAAGTAGAAAAAGCGATGCAATGCCATTATCCTTTACAAAGAGAAACAACTTATCTATTGCCGATGGCTTACTTGCTAACCGGGCAATATAGTCAAGCCATTGCGCAATTTGATCAAGAATACAGTGAAAACAACAACTTATACGCCCAATACGCAAAAAACATTGTGCAAAAAGTGCAAAACAACCTAACGCAACTAGGAGACACATATGAAGGTACACGCACACATTCTTGTTCTCGACCAATATGATGTTGTTGCTTACACCTCAAAGCTCAAGGTCTTAGATGATCAGGCAGAAGAGATGAAACGGCAGGGCTTACCTGTTCAGGCGGCACATCCAAAAGTTTTCCATCATTCTGTCACTTACCAACCCTATGATCTAACATCTGACCAACTGTATGTTGTTAATCTAGGTCAGATTGCGCATATGAGTTTTGATCACCCTGAATTTGCCCTTTCATGGGCAGAAAAGCTGCAAGAAAAAGTGGTGGAACAACAGAGTAAAGACAAGGTTTCCATCAATATCATTCCTCTTGACCGACAACAAGAATCAGACTGGGAGCGTCAGGTTATTCGGCAAGCTGTACATACATTTCAAGCTGAATAAACCCCTTACACTACATGAACACGATTAAACAAAAAACCGTGTCATTTAATGGCATGTCGTCCTTCATTATTGTCTGGATAGGGCAATTCTTTTCGGTTCTTGGCACCCGAATGACAGATTTTGCGTTGGCTTTATGGGCGTACGAAACAACAGGTCAAGTAACCGCTCTAGCGCTTATTGAATTCTTCTCTTTAGGGGCAACCGTTCTGTTCAGTCCATTGGCGGGGGCTTTTGCTGATAGGAAAAATCGCAAAACCATTCTCATTTTGAGCGACCTGGGATCGGGTATATCGACGTTTGTTATTGTTGTCCTGCTGATAACAGGCAACCTGCAAGTCTGGCATATCTATATCCTGCGTACATTTTCTGGTGCCTTTTCTGCATTCCAAGGACCAGCATTTTCAGCATCGATCACCCTGATGGTGCCTAAAGAGCAGTATACACGGGCAAGTAGTTTGCAATCCCTTTCACGATCTAGCTCGGGTATTTTAGCGCCGATCATTGCGGGTGGATTGGTTAGTTTAATCGGTTTAAGCGGCATTATTTTTATTGATTTTGTTACCTTTATTTTTGCGGTGGGCACATTGTTTGTGGTTTTTATCCCACAACCGCCTGTGACCGCTCCTAAAGAGGGTGAGAAAAAAAACAGTTTGTGGCAAGATGCGCTTTTTGGCTTCCGTTACATTTTCCAGCGCACGGGTTTAGCCGGATTGCTTACTCTATCAGCAATTTTTAATTTCATTGCCACTTTGGCCTACATCGTGCTCATTCCTTTGATATTAGCACGAACAGACAGTAATGAAGCTTTGCTGGGCACGATACTGGCCTCGGGCGCATTGGGTAGTGTTGTGGGCGGTATTGTATTGAGTGCTTGGGGAGGACCAAAAACACATAAAGTACGGTTCGTTGTTTTTTGTTTAACAAGTGTAAGCATATTGGGTTACGGATTAATGGGGGTCAGTCAAAACATATTTATGTGGAGCTTTGCCAATTTCTTGATTGGATTTGGCGTGCCGATGGTGTCGGCTCCCTTACAATCAATTTGGCAGTCGAAAGTAGAGCCAAATGTGCAAGGACGTGTGTTTGCTACCCGTTACATGTTGGCTGTTGTTACGGCACCTATTGCCATTGCGCTCGCAGGGCCACTAGCTGATTATATCTTTGAACCGATGATGACTCAGGAAGGGCTTTTATCGCCACTTTTTGGAAAGCTCGTCGGAACAGGGGCCGGCGCAGGGATTGCACTGCTGTTGGTCTTGTTGGGCGTTTTAAGTGTTTTTATTGGGCTAGCTATTTATGCAATACCCGCTGTTCGCCAAGTCGAGGATTTGCCGGATTTTGATGCGAAATAGAAACAACTTACATGAATGAAATTTATAGGCGTTGATAACGGCCGTTTCCAATTCCTCCCCCAAGTTAATCAACAACATCATCATATATTGCGTTCCACTACCAAACCTCCTATACTTTTTAATCGTTCTTGTAAACATGTCATACCCACATACATAACCAATAATGCGCTAGTTTTATCTGGTTTAGTGCAGACAAAGCGCCTTAGTTAGATTTGAGATAAATAAACCAGATGAACCTGGCCTTCAGGAAAGCTCCTTCTTGTAGATGTGAACCAGTTTTCCATATGTGGGAGAAGAGTCGTTATAAATTATGAGCGAAAAATACAAAATTGTTCCTCTCGATGAGCCTGCGTGGCAAACAATTGGACAAGGCATTAATCATTTCAATAAAAGTCAGGCAGGTGAAGATAATGCGCAAAGCTTATGCTTCGTCCTCCAGACACCTGACGAAGAAGTTGTTGGCGGCATTATCGGCTCAACCTATTGGGGTTGGCTGCACATCGACTTGATGTGGATCAAGGAAGCTTTACGCGGTCAAGGTTATGGGCAGCAGCTGTTAATGCATGCCGAAGAGGAAGCGCGGCAGCGAGGAGCAACACAAGTCTATTTAGATACGTTTAGTTTCCAAGCACCGGGATTCTATAAAAAGTATGGCTACGAAGTTTTCGGCGAGTTGGCAAATTTTCCGAAAGGACACCAACGCTATTTTCTCACCAAACAACTTTAAAAAAATTATTGCCATATCACAAACACTTTACTCACGTTTCAAACATTTAAGGAGCATAAAATGACAACCCTTGTTGTAGGTGCAAGTGGGGCAACTGGCCGCTTGCTCGTCGAACAACTATTAAATCGTGGTGAGTTGGTCAAAGTAATTGTACGGTCAGAGAGCAATTTGCCAG
>JBNKHS010000273.1:0-6233 GCA_050290485.1 Promineifilaceae bacterium (SeqCode)
GTGTCATCGCCATCAAATCCATGAATCACATCATCACCTGGCGTACCGACTAAAATATTGTTACCAGAGTTACCAGGAATGGTAACAATATAACCCTGGCAAAATTGCAATTGACTGGCTTGGCTATTGCTGGCCATTCCGAATAAGCTGAACAATCCTAAAGTGGCCAATACGGGAACTGCATACATTTTTTTCATTTTTTGTCTCCTTAAAACTTTTTGTTTTTCAAACTTTAAATTTCGCTACAGATATATTTATTTGTTACTTCATGTTGTTATCTTGTTTTGTCCATCGCCTCCTTGTTTGCTGTGATGAATTCAAGATAACAAACAACTAACCGCAATTTGTCCCACTATTTGCGCATTTAGTCCCGTTATGATTTTTAAAAGGAAAGATGCTTTGTCGCTGATTGACCAGAAACAAATAACTACTGCCCATCAGAATTAGGCGGCATCCTTTTACTGTTTTGCTGGATCTAATAGTGATTTTTAAGCACCATATAGGAGAAACAAAAAAGCCGGATGCAATTGCATCCGGCCTACGGTGAACCTCAAACTGTGACGCTAGGAATGGTGATTATCCCATACCATCGCAATGGGGGTCGTTTTTTAAATAAATCAGTTTCCCTTCAAAATATTCCCCTTTGCCTGCGCCTGAAACTGCATATCCAATTGTTATTGTACTTTCCAAATTAGAAAGGATAATGGGCTGACTTGCTAAAACAGAGGGGTTGGAAGGCGTGAGGACACCATCAATGTTAAATTTTGGTCTAATTTGAACGCGATTATCTTGAAAGAGTGATTTTAACTCTTGATTGGCTCCTGTTGCTACAAATGGATCACTTTGAGCCGTCACGCCACCATATGAAACAACCATTTCTGCTGTTTCATTGCCACTGTCGTAAGGAACAGCAAACTCCATATCTTCTCTTTGGAACACCGGATTTGTACTATTTGCATTGAGCGGGTTCTTCTCAATCGTAAGCTCTGCCATCGTAAACGGCCGTTTCGCTGCACATTGATCAGGCAACAGGATAGCCCCTTTCGACATTTCCGAAACACGTGTTTGGATGCTATCTATCTTACAAATAATGTAGCTGCTCCCATCAAAAATTGCCTCCTCGTTTTGAATGACAAGATTACCCACGGTAGTACATGTTGCCGGAAAGTCTTCTTGTCGATCAATGATTGGGTCGTTATTGTTATCCATATGCCCAAACTGAATAATCAAACGCGTATCAATCTGATCATTAGGAAACGCCGTTACAATTTGCCAACGTACCCAATGATCGCCAGGGGCAGCTTGCACCAATGATGTTGTTCCCTTACTACTCATGAGCCAGGTTAAACCAAATAAACAAATTCCAACAAAAAGCCATCTTACATTAATTTTCATATACTTACGCCTCCAGACTTGTTATTAGTACTTACAATCGAAAGTCATACAAAGTTCATTGACAGCAATACAAAAGCGTTGTGTTCTATCAATCATTCAATTACGATGTCTTGCCAAGACATGGTATGATCAAAGTAATTAATCTGAAGCAAACTTCGTTTGCCACATATAATGGATAAGCATTTGCTTCAATTAAAGTGTTTCGCCAAATAATTATTTACCGTTAAATAAACATTTCGAGGCGAAACACTATTCATGGGCCAATAGATTAACAAAACAGCAACTTTTAGTTGTCCCGATTTTGCTTGATTTTGTCCCGATTATCCATAAACCAATATTCTTTTAGATGTATGCCTATACAAAACGACTCTGGTTCAGCAGATTTATATTTTGAGCAAATACGGTTGGCGCTTAATAATTATCACGATCCTGAATGGTTAGGGGCGAATTCCCCTTTCGCAGCACCTTATTTTCTAGGAGCAACATCTGGGCAATTGGACAAAAGCGTAACGATTCGGGGACGTGGCGAATTACTGCAGGAAGCTATCCAAGCTGCGGCCGACAGTTTGTGGGAAGGAACTTTACCCACGACACGTGAGGAACTAGAAACGGCTGTGCAAACAGCACGCCAAGATAAAGGGAATAAAGGGAACCGCTACCATTATCTTCTTTTAGAGATCCGCTACCTGCGTCGCTACTTTCGCAGCCGCGCCACACCTGCTGCAGATAATGAAAAAGCAATCAGAGATTATTTGGGTGTAGGTCGAGGACCCTATTTTAACCATCTTAAAAAAGCACGGTTCGTTTTAGGCAATGCACTAATCAATCAATGTCAACCGACATTTCGGCTGGAACAGCCCCCACAATTACCCGACACGCTTATCGGACGGGAAGATATCATTACCGAATGTATCGATCATCTAAAACAAAATGAAACGGTTGCCCTAACGGGTGGTGGCGGTGTGGGCAAAACAACAGTTGCCGCTCATGTTGCCACTTCACAGACAAAAAACGGTGTTTTTTGGTTTACCTTGAGGCCGATGCTCAATGACCAGTTTAACAGTCTAGTATTTTCATTAGGATATTTTTTACACAAACAAGGAGCATCCAGATTATGGTTACAACTTGTCGCCGACAACAGCCAAATTGATAATCCTAATTTAGCGCTTGAATTGATTCGCGGAGATTTACACAGCCTCCCGCAAAAGCCACTCATTTGTCTTGACGAAGTCGAACATCTCGTTGTCGAATCAGACCAAATGACCATCGCTCATCAACAAATCAATGAATTTTTAGAAGCGCTGCGTCATTTGACACCATTACTTCTCATCGGACAAAAAACGGCCGTTATCCCCGATATCAATTTCACCTTAAACAGCCTAACCGAAAACCAAGCCATCTCACTATTGCAACAAAATACTGTCGCTTTTTCAGAAGAAGAGGCAAAACAGCTATTTACGACCACGGCCGGCAACGCGCGCATGATATGGCTCTGTATTGCCCAATGCCATAGTGGGCAAACATTAACTGACGTGCTCAACGATTTACCCGAATCTGCTGTCTTCCAAACAATGTTTGCGCGTGTCTGGCAAACATTATCACCAGAAGAACGCTCGCTTTTACAAACGATTGCCGTCTACCGTAACTCTGCGCCAGAAGATGCATTTACCAAACAAACAACGATCATTAAAAAGCTCTCGCAGCATCATCTTTTACAACAAGATGGGCAAGGTGGGCTATCTCTCATTCCCATTATTCACAACCTGATCTATAAAAATCCACAATACTTATCTGCCGGGCAGCGTGATCAAGCGCATTTAGCCGCTGCCCACACACGGGCGATTCGCGGTGAGATCACATCTGCCGCTTATCATTTTTTGCAAGCAGGTGAACCCACCTTAGCCATTCAAGTTTGGTATCCTCATCGTGAACAAGCGATTAAAAGAGGGCAAATAGAATCTGCACGTTTTATCTTCAACCAAATATCACCTCGCCGACTTTCAGATGCAGAAAAACAAGCGTTGGCTGTCATTAAGGCTGAATTCGCGCAATTTTCGGGAACACCTGAGGAAGGATTGCAAGTCTTGCAAAATATAGAATGGCAAAAGGATAGTGAAACGGCCGTACAAGCGCACCTCCTCCAAGGCAAATTCCTCAAGGTACTAGGGGAACCTAATGCCGCCCTCACCAAATTAGATGAAGGCCTTGCTATGATCACACGTCTAGAGGAACAAGTCGTGCAATTCCGCGAAGAACGTACTCGTATCTATATTGAACAATGGCAAATACAAGATGCAATTTACGAAGTTCGACGCGCACAATACACAGCAGAATTTTTACAAGCTCTCATTTTTAAACAACAAGGGCACCACGATGATGCCTTCCTCACGTACCAAAAAGCATTAGCATTAGCTCGAAGCATTAATTACGAAGTGGGTATCGCCAAAACCAATTGGGATCTAGCCATCATATTATCGCGACAATCCCGCTTTGAGGAAGCCCGAAAATATTTACAAGAGGCTCTTGATTACTACCAAACCATTGGGGATCGATTGAGCTGGGAAAAAGCAAGGAATACATTATCTGGTATCCATTTTCGGGCAGGCAATTTCCCCGAGGTCATTGCCATCAATGAACCCTCGATTCACTTTTTTGAACAAGCAAAGATTCCATTTCATGCTGCCATTGCGGCGGCAAACTTGGCCGAAGCTTATTTTGAAACCGGAAACCTTGAAAAAGCAGAATTTTACGCCTTAAAAACCTTGTCATTTGAAGAATCTCACCCCTATCCATATGCTCTTTATACGCTAGGTCTCGTTTATCGGTCACGAAAAGAGTTTGTTAAAGCGGAAACATACTGTAAACAATCTTATGACGTTTCCGCAGCTAATTCAGATTCATATATGGAGGCCTATGCTGTACGACTGTGGGGGGAGGTACTTGCAGATTTGGGCAAAACTTCTGAAGCTCAACAAAAAATTCAGCTTGCGCTAAATCAATTCAAACAATTAAATGTAGCCGCCGAAGTAGCCATAACAGAGAAACTATTGTCAAATTTGTAAAGGTGTTTTTGTTGTAAATACCCCTGAACAACGTTTACGGCCGTTTCCCCTCCATCTCCTTTTCATCTATTTACCAATGTAACCAAATTGGTAAGTTATCCCCAATAACATGCAACCTGTAACCATATTCTTAAAAACTTTATACAATAAAGTTTGTATTCCCAATTAAATCGTTTGTTGTAACTACGATTCAACCCTTAGAGAGACCAATCCACTATGCACAAATTAAACCAAGCATCAAATCGCGTTCTTTATACGGCCGTAATTCTTTTTTCAAGCATTCTGTTTGCGCTACTTACACAAACTGCTGCTGCACAAACAGTAATTATTGTAGATGATGATGGAGGGGGTGACTTTACAACAGTTGCCGCAGCATTAGGGGCCGTGAGCGCCAACGATACGATTCGAATTACGGGCGGTGCGGACAACATCCATCAAGAAGCTAATGTTGCCCTGAATAATCTGGCGGACAATCTTACGATTGAGGGTGATGGCAACCTCACATTTAATGGCAACTTTACGGTCAATACGAACAACCAACTGACAATTCAGAATATTGATTTTGTCTATAACGCAGGGGTCTCTACCGCAGATCTATTCACAAATAACCTCAGCGGTCAGGCTTTTGGCAGTATCTCCATCCTGAATAACACATTTACAGGGTATCCTTATGATTCTGTGAAAATTTTGCGCTTGAATCAGGATGTTGCTGGCGATATTGATATTCATGTGATCGGTAATGTGGTAGACGGTGGCGATGATGTCTTCTACTTCCGGCTGCGCAATAACTCCAGTGGCAGTGCAACATTTACCGCTCATGATAATTCGCTCAGCAATTTTCGTGGGGCTGGTATCTACCTCAACCAGATGGGGGGTACCAGTTCGTGTTTCGGTGAAATTTATAACAATACGATAGCTAATACTGATGGTATCTCTGCATTAGCAATCGCATGTGGATTGAATACAACAGATCAAACACAGTATAGGCGTATCTATAACAATCAAGGAACGAACGTTCTTGACGATTTCATTCGTTCAGAATTCGGCGCGGGTACTGTTGAGGTTCTTAACAACACGATTATTTCTGCAACGAGCGATAGCGATCTTGTTTCTGTTCTTGTAGAAGATGGCGGTACAGGCAAAGCCGTCATTGCCGGAAACACGCTGTCAAATTCTTCAGGTTTTCTGAATTTAATATCTGTTGGACAGAATACTGGTACAGGAGTAGCAGGCGTACAGTTTGTTATCCGCGACAACGTGCTTTCTGGCACTCGACCTGGAATTAATATTAACCCCGGTGGTGCGTTTGGAATTTTTGATGTTGTGGTTGAAGATAATGACTTCACAGGCTTAACAGGAACAGATAATGCAGTCCGTGTTGATTTCTTAACAAATAATATTGAGCCATCGCCAACTGATATTAATGTAGAGTTTTTCGATAACACATTTGGCAGCGAAGACCTACGATTAACATGCAGCGGTGATTGCAACGGCATTATCAATGTCCCTGCTGGCAGCAACCTCAACAATTATCTAACGACAAACGGCAATACATTTAACGACATCGCCTCGCAGGTATTTGTAACTGGTGCAGCTGTTAACCTAAACGGCAGCCCATTAAATGCACCAGTTGTGGTTGACGATTCCGCAGAAGTCACAGCTGGTGGCACTGTGAGCATTCCATTATTAGATGATGACACCGTGGGTAGTGGATCATTTACCATTCGAAACACCACTTCCCCTACGCGCAATGGGGGCAATATTACAATAGACAAT
>JBNKHS010000274.1:0-6221 GCA_050290485.1 Promineifilaceae bacterium (SeqCode)
GGCAGAATTGGATACAGCCGTTTTCACCCAAACCGACCCCAACATCGTCGCCAAAATTACCGAATTACTCAATTACCTCCCCAGCAACGATCTCGAAGCGCAACCCTACCGTGAGCACCTCACCTACCTGCTCGGCTACCATTATGAATTGAGCGGTGATGAGAACCATGCAATCACCGTCTACCTCGACCTCATCCAGCAAGCTCCCAGCTCCCCGTGGTCGTGGCTCGCCTGGGCACGCCTAGAACCTATAAAATAAATTTCCCTCTGCGTCCTCCGCGCTCTTCGCGGTTAAAACAAAGGAGTAACCATTGACCTCACCATTCAACAAAAAACAACCCAGCTTCCAACGCTATCTCTCCTCTAAAAAGACAGTAGATGATCGCGCTCTCAATAAAGATGTATGGCACGCGTTACAAACAAACATACTTCCGCAACCACAAATCCTAGAAATTGGCGCAGGGATTGGCACGATGGCCGAGCGCTTGGTTGAAAAGGGTGTGGTTGCGGATGGAGAATATACGGCCGTTGACAATAATCCCGCCAACATCCAAACTGCCCAAGATCGCCTCACCCAACTAGACACCAACATCAATTTCCAACTGGAGGCCATTGACCTCTTCGACTTTGCGCAACGGGAACAAGGCCAGCAAACATGGGATGTCCTCATCGCCCACGCCTTCCTCGATTTGATGGACATTGAAGCGACACTCCCCATTTTATTTTCCTTACTCAAGCCAGGGGGACTCTTTTACTTCACAATCAACTTTGACGGGGCAACGATACTCGAACCATCAATTGAACCTAAATTCGATACTTTGGTCGAGCATCTGTATCACCAAACAATGGATGATAGAATGACAAACGGCCGTTTCTCAGGGGACAGCCAAAGCGGACGCCACCTCTTCACCCATTTGCGCAATCATAATGCCCACATCCTCGCCGCCGGCAGCTCCGACTGGGTCGTCTTTGCCAACCAAGACGATTACCCCGCCGACGAAGCATACTTTTTGCATTTCATCGTGCACACCATGCACCAAGCCCTGAGCAACCATCCACAACTCGATGCAACCAAATTCAACAACTGGATTACGCAGCGTCACCAACAAATCGAAGCTGGTGAACTCATCTACATCGCCCACCAGCTCGACTTTTTAGGCACAATCTAAAATTAATTGAAGGCAAAGAACAGAATCAATACCCGCATAATCATGACAGTGACGCTCTAATGGCCCAAGCTCGAGCCATCAAAGGAATCGAACCATCGGCTTGAATCGGTAATTTGGCTTGCAGTGCCGTAACCAATGCCTCCCGTTCTTCCGAGCGCAATGCCGCAACAAAACCAGGCGCAGGCCCCACACCACCCAAAACCGGCTGCCAATAGTCAGCAAAACTTGTAAAAAGCGTGGGCGCTTCCAATGCACGCAGTTCAATCACATTTAATCCTGCCTTAACAAAGGTTGCCTCTAAGGCCACAGGTTGGCAAATTGGGAACCGATTCATTTCATCTAAATCAGTTGCACTGGGAAAAAGCGAAACGGCTGCATCCCAAAAATAACGTAACATCTGCATTCCGGCCGCATAATCCCAAACATACAATGCAATTTCACCATCTCTTCGTGTTACACGCTTCATCTCAAGCAAACAAGCTGCTGGATCTGGGAAAAAGTTAAATGCCAATGCAGATACAGTCAGATCAAATGATGCATTCTGCGCAGGAAGAGCTTCGGCCGTTCCCGTTTCAAAACGGAGCACAGGTGTATCTTGGGCAAGTTGACGCGCATGCTGAATGAAAGCCTCTGAAGAATCTACTCCCAAAACGGCTTTTGGGTTTGCTCTCTGCAAAATAAGAAAGCTTAAAGCTCCCGTGCCGCATCCCACATCCAACCAAGCCAAAGCATCTGGTTTATACAACCACTCAAGAAAAATAGGCGCAATTTGACGACTCCATCTCCCCATAAATGGCTCATAAGGCAAACCGCTTTCCCAAGGGTCATCAACCTTCATATTGCACCTATTCCTCTAAAATTGTATTGTTAAAACAACGTACGTTACGCTTCGATTATCGATCCATCCACAGGAGAATGATCAACACCAACTCAATAGCCTTATCAATCAAACCCATAACTCCAAACACATCAGGCCAATTGAAGACAAAGTAGAGGATGAACGTAACGGCCGTAAACAACAGCAGCGCATACCGAACCATCGAACGTTGTGCAGCCAACTGCGGCAAAAAATACAACCCAACCAACAAGCCAATATAGCCGAGCCCATTCAAAATAAACAAAATCTGGAACATGCCCTCAGACATAAATCCTAATATCAAATGAATTACGGCCGTTGCTAAAGTGAGTGCGATGATAGCGTATTGACGAGAACCTAAACCAGCAGTCATAAAAATCTCCTTTTGCGTGTCATTCTGAGTGAAACGAAGAATCCCTTTCAGGATTATGGAGATACTTCACTGCGTTCAGCATAACACATTCATCTGCCAACAATGTGAAAGCGATCAAGTTTTCAACATAAGGAAACAAGATTTCTACGCTTCCACTTAAGTAATCGACAATTTTGACTCAATCTATTTTGCAGAGTTTTTTGCCGATTACAAAACAAGAACACCCCTAATGTAGTTGAATATCAGTAATGAGGCAAAGAAAAAGCCTGTAAGGAAAATTCCTACAGGCTTATTATGCAAATTTAGCAACCAAGTAAATCAATTACTCAGTCACCCAATGACTCAATTTACATCCGCTTCTTGAACTCTTCTGTCAAAGCAGGCACAACGTCAAACAAATCGCCCACAATGCCATATTGCGCCAATTTAAAGATCGGTGCTTCTGCATCTTTGTTGATCGCCACAATCAATTTAGATGTGCGCATCCCCGCTTGATGTTGAATTGCACCGCTAATACCACAAGCCACATACAAATCGGGGCTAACCGTTTTACCCGTTTGCCCAACTTGATGATCGTAAGGAATCCAACCCGCATCAACTGCCGCGCGAGAAGCACCTAAAGCGCCACCAACAGCATTGGCCAATGCTTGCACAGGCTCAAATCCTTCGGGGCCACCAACGCCACGTCCACCAGAAACAATGATGCTGGCATCGGTCAAACTCACTTTGCCTTCTTTGCCTTCAAAACCAACAATCTTCGTGCTGATCTCATCTTCACTTACGGCCGCATCAACCCATTCCGCAGAGCCACTGTTACCTGTAGATTCTGCTTGTGGAAAAGCACGGCTGCGCAATGTAATCAGTTGTGTCCCTTCGGTTACATTGACGTCAGCTAACAATTTACCAGCATAAACGGGACGGGTCACTTTAATTGTTGCCCCATCAACAGCCAAGGCAATCCCATCGGCCACTAAACCTGCATCCAAGTCAGCCGCAACCCACGCCGCCAAATCACGACCACGAGTTGTATTGCTAGCAATGATAATGCTAGGGCTTTTTTCTTGCGCTAATTTAGTCACCAGCGGCCCAGCCGCTTCCAAACGGAAATTTTCTAATGTGGCATCATCCGCACCTAAAACAGCATCTACGCCCAAATCAAAAGCGGCATCGGCAACAGCACCAACACCTTGTCCTAAAACAAGACCGGTCAATGATTGGCCGAGGTCGTTGGCAACAGCACGTGCCGCGCCAATCGCTTCTTTACTCGCGGTGATAATTTCACCATCTTTATTTTCTACAAATACCCATACGCCGCTCATATCACTTTCTCCTCGTACAATTTGTCAACCAAAATGCGTGCTTGCTCGGCGACAGAATCGGCTTCGATGAATTCGCAACTGCCTTCGCGTGGGGGAATGGCGTATACGTTACTCCAATCGACTTTGCTGGCATCAGCACCCACACCACCATCAACAGACAAATCGCCAGCAGCAACTTCCGGGATATCAGCACGGTTTGCTTTGCGAATCCCCATCAAGGATGGGTAGCGTGGTTCGTTAATTTCTTTAACGGTGTTGATCACAACGGGCAAACTAGCGGTGACTGTTTCTTTCCCATCATCCAACAAACGTTCCACTGTGATGCTATCATCACTAATTTCTTTGATTGCTGAAACATAGGTGAGCGGCGTCCAACCCAATTTACGCGCAACTTGTACAGGGGTTACACCTGTATCACCATCGATGGCTTGTTTACCAAAAATGGCCACATTGACGTCACCAATATTATTGATGGCCGCGGCCAAAATACGTGCGGTTCCCAAGGTATCGGAGCCAGCAAATGCGGGGTCTGTGACGAGAACAGCTTCGGTGCAGCCCATGGCTAAACAGGTTTTGAGGGCATCCTTGCTTTCTTCGGGTCCCGTTGTGAGGGCGATGACATCGGTTGCGCCGTGGTTTTCTTTGAGGCGTACACCTTCTTCAACTGTATATTCATCCCATGGGTTGAGGACGTTGGGCTTGCCACCGGGATCGTCCCAACTAACGTTACCAGCATCATCGACGCTTAAAACGGCCGTTGTACTGGGCGTCTGTTTAATACAAACGACTACTTTCATGAATTAAATCCTCCGAGTTTATAGTGGTGTGTGATGTGCAATTTGTAATGCATGAAAGCTTGCTCACACATCACGCTTCACGAATCACGTATTAACTTTCCATCAAAAACGATTTATTTATGTCAATAAATCGCTCAGTGAACAAATCATTCTCGAAAGAAAACGTGGTTGCCCGCCAAGAAAATGTCTCAATTTGGGCCGATTGCAGGATCGCTTTCTTTTCGGGGAGGGCGGCATTATGCATGGACCGCCGGAAAAAGGTTTGTACGCCGAAGGCTAGGCCAGCGCTGAGCAGTAAAGCAAAGAGTAGACGTAGGATGAAGTTAAGTCCGCTAGGGATAATGATGAAGAGGATGGCGGTGGTGATAAGAAATACGGCCGTTGTTACCAACAACCCAATCTTCTGTAACCGTTCTTCATCACCAGATTGGCGATTCAGCTCGCTGGCGCAATCTTGACATAGGGGTACCTCAATCTTGCGCGTTGTACGCCCAATCCGTTTATGAATGTGCATTGTAGCCGGTGCAGATTGCCCACAATGCACACAAACTGTGGGAAATTGCAAATGTTGTTTTGGTCGAATTTTAACTTTAACTTGGTTCATAACTTGTAGTGGAGAACAAATCTCTTGAAGCTAATTTAAAGTAGATTTACTTTGTTCTCCTAAAGTAAATCAAATATGATTTACTATTTGTATGTCTTAACCAATCTTTTGCAAACTTTCTCAGATAATTTTGCCAGATGGAATTATAACGGGATGCGGGCATGTTGACAACGTGACGCAGTGCGACATAGGTTGAGTGGCAAGTTGCAGGCGGCAAGTAGCAAAGGTGATGAAAGTTAAACGTTACTTGCAACGTGCAACTTCTTACTTGCAACTAGTACGCTGCATCATCCAAGGCTTCATGTTCTTCGCGGATGCGCAAGTAACTATCATAACGTTGTGGGGAAACTTGGCCAGCTTGAACAGCGGCACGGACGGCACAGCCTGGTTCATGGCGATGGCTGCAGTCGCTAAAGCGGCATTCAGAAACAAGCGGGGCAATTTCTAGAAAATAAGCATCGACTTCACTGGGTTCTAAATCAAACAAGGCCAACCCACGAATACCAGGGGTGTCAGCAACAAAGCCGCCATCGGTCAACGGAAAAAGCTCGGAATAGCGTGTCGTGTGCATCCCTTTTCCGGTTGCTTTGCTGACATTGCTAACCTTCAACCCCAAACCGGGTTGGATCGCATTGAGCAGACTTGACTTACCCACGCCAGACGAGCCAGTCAGAACTGTGATTTTGTCATGCAAACAGTTTCCTAATTCCTCAATACCAATGTTTTGTTTGACACTTGTGTAAATGACGCGATACCCAATTTGCTCATAGACGTCAAACAATTTATGGATCTTTTCTGGCTTCACTAAGTCGATTTTGTTGACGCAAATGATGGCTGGAATTTGATTACGCTCGGCAACCACAAGGTAACGATCGAGTTTGCGCGGATTAGGGCGCGGGGTTTTAGAAGATTCGACAAAGATAACTTGGTCAAGGTTAGCAACGAGGACTTGTTCTTGATCACGATTGATGTCGCGATTGTGGGCGGATGGGCGTGTGCGCGAGAGTACTGATTTACGTTCGGCTACTTCTTCGATGGTTCCTGTGCCGTCTTCGTTAATGGAAATGGTCACCCAATCACCAACAGCAACGATAGTGCTTTCT
>JBNKHS010000275.1:0-6198 GCA_050290485.1 Promineifilaceae bacterium (SeqCode)
TGAATGGTAGAGGCGAACCGTTGGTTCACCCTCCATTTTTAACAAGGAAAAGGAAAACATGAGCATTCAACACGTTAATGTAGATGGTATTATTCAACTCCCCGCATTTAGTCATGCAACGGTTGCTGGCGATTTTATTTACGTTTCGGGCACTTTAGGTACAGATCCAGCTAACAATCAAGTCGTTGCCGGGGGCACAGGCGCAGAAACCGCCCAAGCTTTACGCAACATCGAATCTATCCTCAAGGCCTGTGGGGCAACCTTAAACGACCTTGTCAAAGTGAATGTCTTTTTGACCGACATTTCTACATTTGCGGAAATGAATGAAGCGTATGTTTCTGTCATTGGGGAAAACCCACCAGCGCGGATCACCGTTGGGCGTTCAGCTTTTGCTTTGGACGCAGCTGTAGAAATTGATGCCATTGCCTATAAACCACAAAATTGAAAAAAGTAGTGTGGGGCAGGCCCTCCACCTGCCCCCGGCTCCTACCAGAGGTTAGTACATTGAAAGCATGTTGAATCGGTAGAAAAACATGCCTTAGTCGCTATTTGGGGGCGGAACACGATCCATAGAAAAGAAATCTTCAATATGCGCATACATCGATCCCGCCAAACGGCCGATTGGTTTTAAGCGCTCAGGGAGAATACGGCCGTTTTCATAAATATCATCCCGTACATAAATCGATTGCACTTCGCCAAAAACAGCTGCACCGCCACCTGGCCCCTCATGAACGGTGACAATTTGCTGTAATTTACATTCAAAAGCAATCGGGGACTCGGCAACACGGGGCACAGCAATTGTTTGACTGGGAGCCGGTGTCACCTTGGCCCACTCAAATTCAGAGACATCTGCCTCAAACTCCGTTGCCGATAAGTTCATCGCTTCTTTGGTCGCTTCATCGACAATATTGATCACAAACTCACCAACGTCACGCACGTTGTACAACGTATCCTTCATACGCCCACGCAGATCACTCCAACCCGGACAAAAAAGCAGTGTCATCGGATCTGTAGAAACGGCCGTAAAATAAGAAAAGGGAGCCAAATTCAGCTGGCCCGCCTTATTCATCGTGCTCACCCACGCAATCGGACGGGGCACAATCGACCCAATCATCAACTTATAGCGATCTTTATTCTGAAGGTTTTGCGGATTTATGATCAAACTACCAATACTCTCTTGTCACTGTTCAGCATCAGCAATACAAGTTACTGAATACTGAACAGTGGCATCTGACAACTGACGACTAATCAGTTAACCAACTATATGCATAATCTGCATCTTCTAATTCCAATGCATTTCGTGTTAATTTCAAAGGTGCATATGTATCAACCATGACAGCCAATTCATGCGTTTCTTTTTTGCCAATCGATCCTTCATACGTGCCTGGATGTGGCCCATGAGGAATCCCATTAGGATGAATTGTCAACGACGCGCGATCAATTCCCTTGCGTGACATGAAATCTCCTTCCACATAATACAAAACTTCATCCGAATCCACGTTGGAATGATTGTATGGTGCAGGAATGGCATCGGGATGATAGTCAAACAAACGAGGCACAAAAGAGCAAAGTACATATCCCGGCCCATCAAATGTTTGGTGAACGGGCGGGGGCTGATGAATACGCCCCGTAATCGGTTCAAAATCTTCGATGTTGAACGCAAATGGCCATAAGTGCCCATCCCAACCAACCACATCAAGGGGATGATGATCATAGACAAAGCGGGTAATCACATCACGGGCTTTTACATGGACTTCATATTCACCTTTTGCATCATAGGTCACCAACTCTTCTGGGGTGCGAATATCACGTTCGCAATAAGGTGAATTTTCTAAGAATTGCCCGTAATTGTTGATGTAACGTTTAGGTGGCGTCACATGCCCATAACTTTCCACTACCAACATCCGTTGCTTGACCCCTTCATCGGGCAACAAACGCCACATGACGCCCGTCGGAATCACCAAATAGTCACCAGGGCGATAATGCAAGATGCCAAACTGGGTTTCTAAAACACCGGTCCCATCATGGATAAACAATACATCATCCCCATGAGCAAATTTGTACCAATATTCCATCGGTTTATCAGGGCGTGCTACGTAGAGCACAACATCATGATTCCCCATCAGCGGAACACGGCCGTTTATGGCATCGCCGCCAGCCGGAACAGGCGCAGAACGTAAGTGCCGTGGTTTAAGTGCTTGCCCATCAACATATTCAATGCAAGCAGGAATGGTATCCGCAATCCGCCGAATCGCTGTTGGTGGGTACTTGTGATACAAAATCGACTGAATGCCCGCAAATCCATGAATCCCCATCACCTCTTCATGGTATAAGTTGCCATCTTCTTGCCGAAACTGCACATGCCGCTTGTGCGGAATATTGCCTAATTTATAGTAGTAAGTCATAACTCAATCCCCTAAAGCTAACAGCTGATGGCTATCAGCTATTTATAAATTTCCGCGCAATGCTTGCTCACGTTCAATAGATTCAAAGAGCGCTTTGAAGTTCCCTTTGCCAAAACCACGTGACCCATGACGTTCAATGATTTCATAGAACACAGTTGGGCGATCTTCAACAGGTTTGGTAAAGATTTGTAGGAGATAACCTTCTTCGTCACGATCAACCAAAATGCCCAATTCGGCCAACTTTTCAACAGGTTCATTAATTTTGCCAACCCGTTCTTCAAGCACATCATAGTAGGTGGTTGGTACACGCAAAAATTCGATACCATTTTCTTGCAATTGGGTCACTGTCGATAAGATATCTCCTGTAGAACATGCAATATGTTGTACACCTGGGCCATAATAATAATTAAGATATTCTTGAATTTGAGACTGCTTTTTCCCTTCCGCAGGTTCGTTAATTGGGAATTTAATTTTACCGTTCCCGTTTTGCATCACTTTAGACATAAGTGCAGAATATTCAGTAGAAATATCTTCATCATCAAAGTGAGCGAGTTGTGAAAAACCCATCGTGTTGGCAAAAAATTCTACCCAACGATTCATCGCGCCCAATTCAACATTACCAACCATATGATCGATTGATCCTAAGCCGACACCTTTGAAACGGCCGTTTTTACCACGCTCTACATCTTCGTTTCTGGCCACATAACCAGGTGCAAATGGACCTTTGTAATTTGTACGATCTACAAATTTTATGATTGTGTCCCCGTAACATTGAATTGCAGAGTAGGAATAGACACCATAATCATCTTCTATTGATGTAGGCGCAATAACACCTGTGGCTCCGCGACTTGTCGATTCAATATAAGATTTTTCTGCATCTGGAACCTCTAATGCAATAACACCGACACCATCGCCATGAAGATGCGCTGAACGCGCAATATGATGATCTGGGCCAAGCGCACTTGTAAATACAAGACGAATATTGCCTTGTTCCATTACATAGGATGCTGTTTCACGGTTGCCTGTTTCTAGACCACTGTAAGCGGAATTAACAAAACCAAATCCTGTTTTGTAAAAATGGGCAGCTTGTTTGGCATTGCCTACATAAAATTCAACATGATCTGTACCTTTAATGGGAAGAAAATCTTCTGTCATAATGGGAACCTCCAAAATAAAAGAGTTTGCCGGTTGCACGGTGCAAGTCGCAACTAAAAGCTTATTATTAAATAAACCTGCGACTTGCAACCTGCAACTTGCAATAAATAATTTTTGTTTTTAACGATTGATTACTTTTGCGAGTCGTTTCATGCCGTCTTCAATTTGCTCAACTGTACTGTTAGAGAAATTCAGACGTAAACAGTTACGAACGTTGTGACCCGGAATAGCAAAGGCATGCCCCGGGATAAAAGCTACTCTTTCTTCAGAAACGGCCGTTTCTAACAATGCTGCCGTATCATACTCGGCTGGCAACTCCACCCAGATAAACATGCCCCCTTGTGGCTCTGTCCATCGTGCTTCTGCTGGGAAATATTTGTAAAGCGCCTCCAACATGGCATCACGGCGACGGCCGTATTCCGCACGCAACTTATCCAAATGAGAGGGCAACAATTTCATATCGAGAAAGGCAGCAACGGCGCGTTGCGTCAATGCTGATGATTCTAAATCACACGCCTCTTTGACCACAGTCAGCTTAGGCAACAACTTTTCAGGAACAATCATCCAGCCCAAACGCAAAGCAGGCGCTAAAATTTTGCTAAATGAGCCTAAATAAATGACATGAGATTCATTTAGAGAACGAATCGGCTTCAAGTGGGTCGAAGCGTCCGCTTCCTGTTGTTGCCATGCACCATATTGCAAAAAGCCATACGGATCGTCTTCAATAATGGGAATGTTGTATGCTACGGCCAAACTCACCAGCTTTTCGCGGCGAGCCTGGCTCATACTCACACCGAGGGGATTGTGTGCATCGGGAATTACGTAGATAAATGCAGGGCGTGCCCCGTTCGCCAATTGCATTTCAATTTCTTGCACATCAATCCCCTCAGTAAGGTCAGTGGAAATAGGGAAAATATGGGGCTGTAACGGCGCAACAACTTGTTGAACACCGCTATAAACAATTTCTTCAAGAAAAATTTCACCACCGGGATTAAGCAGTAAACGCGTAAGAACATCGAGTCCTTGTTGTGCACCGGTTGTCAAAAATACCTGCTCTTCAGAACAAGTCACACCCCGTTGGGCCATCAATTGCACAATATGCTTTTTAAGAGGCACAAAGGGAGGTCCATACTGCAGCGCTTTGGGATCTGTTGCCAGCACATGCGCCACTGCTTCTGCGTACCCGCTAACAGGGAATAAGTTATGATCTGGCAAGCCACCAGCAAAGCTGGTAATACCGGGACGAGACACGATAGCAATCATTTCGCGCAGCACAGAACGGCTCATGTGTTCCGTCCAGTTGGCTAACTGAAGATCGTGGGTCTGTGGGAGTTCAGCTAACATCTATACCTCAGATTCTTTTTTTAGTCATTCGTTGTTGTTGCAAATTAACGGCCGTTTTCACCATTGGTGTTTACAGGAACGGCCGTACTTGCTTTGATCTCAGACAAAACCATGCTCGTCCGAATCTTGTCCATACCGGGCAATGGGGTCAGCGTCTCCACCAAGAAGCGTTCTAAGTCACGCCGATTGCGCACTAACACCTTCAGCAAATAATCGTACTCACCAGTTAGAAAGTAACAATCTTGCACTTCAGGCATCTCTTTAACACGTTCTCGAAAAGTACGTACCGATTCTGGTTCGTGGTGTTGCAGGGTGACTTGCACAAAACAAAGCATGTCATACCCTAACGCCTCACGATCCACAATGGTGGCATACTGTTCAATAACGCCAGCTTCTTCTAACTTCCGTATTCGTTTTTGTAATCCGGGAGGTGAAAGATCAACCCGCCGTGCCAATTCGGTATTGGTCATGCGAGCATCGGTTTGTAGGTAGGCTAATAATTGCCGGTCGACTTCATCTAATTGTATTTTCATCGGTAAACCATTTTAGCGAGTTTGGTTTGGTATATAAACTAATTATACACATCTGGTTCACTTTTTCCAGTATCAATTTTGATTTAGTTATAGTTTCCCACAAATTCGGGGTGGTTTAGAAAGATAATTGTTTGCTAAACGGCCGTATTCCACCTACAGACAAATCAAACCAAGCTCACTATACTCATCGCCGATGAAAATAATTAAATTATTGCTCCTCCTTGGTCTTCTCATACTCATCCCTTTTACCATCATTGCGGTGGACGTTTACCAATTTAGTCAAGCAGATGAAACCCGATCGGCTGATGTGGCTATTGTACTTGGAGCAGGGGTCATTCGGGGACGGCCGTCTCCTGTATTGCGCGAACGGATCAACCACGCTATTACGCTATATGAAGATGGTGTTGTGGAAAAAATCATCTTTACAGGAGGTATTGGCTTTCGCGATGAAATATCAGAAGCGGAAGTTGCCCGCGATTACGCTGTGGCCCGTGGCATCCCCAACGAAGCAATCCTGTTAGACACTACCTCAACCAACACGATTGAAAATCTAACCAATGCATACCAGATTGCCCAAACAGACAATATTGACAACAATACCTTCCTCATTGTCAGTACACCCTTCCACATGCGCCGTGCCATCGCTCTGGCCGAGGATTTAGGGATTGAGGCATACAGTTCTCCCACCCGCACCATTCAATGGATCAATATCTTTACCAAATCCTATGCCTTCTTCCGCGAAGTTGTGGCCTATGTTGCTT
>JBNKHS010000276.1:0-6175 GCA_050290485.1 Promineifilaceae bacterium (SeqCode)
GCACCACTAGACTCACCCGGTTTTATTGGTGCAGGAAATCTTATTTCAGATGTGCTTGGATTAGGGAAAAATGTACTGATCAGTGGACAAAACATTGGATACTACGACGGTGAAGGGTTTGACATCCAATGGTGGTGGTATGCTCATTTAGATGCAAGGTATTTAGGCAGCAACCAAATCACCCAAACTATCTATGGCGCGCCAAATTCGACCTATGAAGGAATTGCACTCACCCTAAATGGTGGCGATTCTGCGCAAAACCAAGCGTTTGCTGATGTCGCTGAATCCCGAACTGGTTATTTTTCTAAGCCTAACTTTTACTTTGCCGATGGTTATCCAGCTGGATTGCAATCAGGGCATTGTCAACCTTTTCGCTTAAGTTATTTAGGCTTTGGGTTAGAAGGGGTTTCTGATGCAGCAGATCGTGCAGCAATTTTGGAACAAAGCTTTGCTTATTTCGATTCCCCACGTACGCAGTTCGGTGCACAAATTTCGCCTGCATCTGTGGATGATTTTGCTATTGCCGGACAGCAGCTTGTGTACACAGTAACATTACATAATCGCAGCGAGACATTAACTGATACGTTCCATATAAGTTCAATGGGAGCAGAATGGCAGTCTTCGGTCAGTACGAATACATTGACGCTTGGACCATGTCAATTTGGGCAAACAGTTTTGCGAATTGATGTCAATGATAACGCGCCCAAGGATTTCGAGCATACGACACAATTTACGGCCGTTTCCAGCAACAACCCTGCCGTCAAAGAACACCTCATCTTAAAACACAAAACACCTGGCCAACTTCTTTTTGTCGATGATGATCGTTGGTATGATAACGAAGCAAAACTAACCACAACGCTTGATGCCATGGAACTGAGTTACGATGTTTGGGAAACAGGGTATAACCTAAAGGGGCGTGGTTCACCAACTAGCGAATTTCTAAATGAATACGAATTCATTATTTGGTACACTGGGTATGATTGGTTTGCTCCCATTTTACCAAGCGAGCGTGCAGCTCTCACCCAGTTCTTAGCACAAGGAGGACGGCTTTTTCTAACCAGCCAAGATTACTTGTATGATCATATCAACAGCGAGTTAACGCAATCATATTTTGGCGTTAAGGATTTTTGGGAATATTGGGGTGGTGTGCCACCAACGGCCGTTTTTGCCAGCAAACATGCTGCAGTAGATGAAACGTTGGCTGGTCCTAATCTTCTCGACTTCTCCCTCTACCAAAATCACACCGATGCCATTATCCCCCATGATCTAGAAAATGTTTCTTTTTGGTACGACCGCGGCTACCCCGCAGGCACAATGACGCATGGTGATGATTGGCGTGCCGCATTTGTGGCCTACCCGCTAGAACTCATTTCCCCAACTGAACGCAACCTGAGTATGAATCGGATCATGGGCTGGCTCAGCGATTACGGAGACTCTTCATTTACTGTCGACAAGTCAACTGCCCCAAACAATGAAACACGCACTTACACCATTACACTGCGTCAGGCAGAAATAGGGGTGGCTAACAGCCATGTTATCATGACAAACACCCTGCCGCTCAGTTTAACGATCAATCCCACCACAATTACAGGAGACGCAGTTTATAATCCAGCAACGCGGGAACTGACTTGGGATGGCCATCTAGACCAAGGGGAAACACATCTAATTCGTTATCAAGCAACGCCTGCCCCAAATTTACCCACAGGAACGGCCGTTACCAACTCCCTTTCTATCTATTATGATCGCCACCATCTACGGTTTGAGAAAAGTGTCATCATTTGGATTGACGCGCCTGATTTACGCTATTCCGTAGTGACCGCAATACCGAATCAACCGTTTGCAGGCGACACGATCAGCTATAGTTACCAACTAAACAACTTCGGGCTAGCCACAACCAATGGTGTATCAGCCACACTACCTTTCCCAGATCATTATTTCCCCTTAACCGATACTTTAACAACCACAGCAGGAACGGCCGTTCTGGGGGATCATCGCGTCTATTGGGAAGGAAATTTGGCACCGGCAGACACCGTTACAGTCACAATAGCCATGACGCGCACCGTAACACCTTACACCGAATGGATACCCACCTCAGGCATTTTACACGACGGCACAACACGACCCATTGTCGTCGGTGATTTATGGGCATTAAATCCATATTTACAGTACTTTCCTCTTATTTCGCAAAATAAAGAAAATTAAGTGTAGTTGAAAATTGGAATCGTGATAAAATCAGGGGCGAAACAGACAGGAAAACAACCTCAACAAAAATTAGGATAGCAATCTTATGCAACAAAACATCGTCAAAATAACATATGTTGAAGATGAACCCAGTATTGCACAACTACTTGTTAGCGGGTTAGGGTTATTTGGCATCGAAGTACGCCCCGTTTATATGAGTGCTGAAGAGTTATTAAAAAATACCCATTCCCCGAATTTTACGGAAGCGGATTTGTTCTTTTTTGACATTCGTCTACCTAAGATGACCGGTGTGGAGTTGGCGCGTGAATTAAGGCATAAAGGGGAAGAACGGCCGTTTGTCCTTGTTAGTGCATGGCCATCACCAAGCCAGCAGGAACTCGAAGAACTCAATGCTGAATTTCTCCCTAAACCCTTCGACTTTCCTGATGTTATCGGCACTATCCAAAAATTAATGGAAAAAGAAGAAGATTAAATAAGCAGCACTCTTCAAAGCTATAAATCAAAAATCACCCGACCAATGTCGGGTGATTTTCGTTTCCCAAGGAAGAATTTGATACTTAATTTATCTTAGCCATTTTCACCCAATGGCGTTTCTGGCTGATTTTGGAATCCGTTACCAAAGCCATTGCCTTGTTGTCCAAAGCCGCCCTTGCCCCGTGGACCGCCACGATGGCCACCAAAACCACCAGGGCGATTTTGTAATTGGTCTGCTTGGGCTTGGGTAATCAAGCCATCTTCTACTGCTTGTTGCAGAGCGGCTTCATGCGCAGCTTGTACTGCAGCTTGAACATCACTTAATTCGACACCTTGCTCTGCGGCAATTTCATTTAACCGTTTGCCTTCAGCGCGTGCGGCTTCTAGTTCTGCTGTAGTCATGCCTAAGGCATCAGCAACGGCCGTTTCTATAGCTTCTTTATTGAAAATATTTTGCATGACAGAACGCAACCCTTCTCCACTCAAAATAGCATCTGCCTGTTCCTGGGTGATTTCGCCGGCATCAACTGCTTGCTGGATAAGATTAGCGTGCGCTGTTTCTCGTGCGGCGGTCAACTCTTCAACTGTAATTCCTAGAGCATCGGCCAAAGCCGCATCACGTTCCTCAGATGTAAATAGTTGTGCGCCACGGTGACCAAAGTTGCCGCGAGGGCCAATTCCATTTGGCGTAAAGCTCGGTTCTTCTACAGTAGGTTCTTCTACGGTAGGTGTGTCTGGTTCTGTCGGCGTCTCGTCCTGCGCAAAGGTCAAGCTGGACCCAATCAAAGCAGCCAGAGCCAACAATACAATGAACATACCACCAATTTTTGCCAATTTACTATTCATAATTTTTGTCTCCCAAATTTGTCTATGTGATTATCAGATGTGTTCATGAAGTAAGAATAGACAACAATTGTTCAGAAAATATGAAGAACCTTTTTCATCTTTGTAAAGAATCAACCTATAATGTTAATAACAACGAAAGAATAAGGATGAAGTATGACAAAAAGAGTAGCAATAATCGGTGGGGGACCAGCCGGATTGTCCTGTGCACTTTGGCTGCAATTGTATGACATTACGCCGCTGGTATTTGAAAAAGGACATGCACTTGGTGGATTGCAAGCTGAAAACCCACATCCCAATCTTTGGGTACTGGGGCAAGTTGCCAAAACGGGAGAGATGGTGGCGCAATCATTCCGGCATCATGCCAGCATCAACAAAATTCCACACATGCTTAATACGGCCGTAACGCAAATCAAAAAAACAAATGAAGGCTTTCTTGTAAAATCGGCTAACAATGAATTTTCAGCCGATGCGGTTGTGCTGGCTGTAGGGACGCGCCCGCGTGGACTGAAAGTATATGAACAGATTCCTGGTTACCGGCATTTGCTCGATTTTAATAACAGCATTTACCATCCAGGCGATTCAATTGCCTTGTTTGGTCATTTGGCAGGTAAAGAGGTGTGCATTGTTGGAGGTGGTGATAATGCCGTTGGGGTCGCTCTGAATAGTGCCAATTTAGCCAAACATGTCCATCTAATCGTGCGCTCCGAAATGCGCGCCTTAGGGAATCGGCAGCAGTTGTTAAAAACGGCCGTATCTGAGGGGAAAGTCACCGTTTATATTCCTTCTGATATCGCCCGATTTTATGCTGAAGCTGACAAATTGGGAATTGATGTTCTCAGCAAAGGAACAACAACTCACATCTCCGCTGATCATTTCATCTCTCAAGTGGGCTACCATGCCAATACAGACAAATTGCAACCGGGGCTTATCTTGCCCGATGGTGAAAAATTAGTAACCGACAGTTTAGGATATGTACAAGTGGATGACGACATGCGCACGAGGGTGAACGGTATCTACGCCGCAGGCGATATTGCCAATCCAATACATCCCTGTGTGGCCACGGCTGTTGCCCAAGGCACAATGGCTGCGCGCACCATTGAAGCTGATTTACGCGAAACACTTTTTTAAGGGTCAAGTGCCAGCTTGTTCCGTATCAGGGTTTTCAACACAACACAGGATAATTTGGCACAAGATTACGGCCGTTCTACCAACACCATCTTTTGCCCACAACTTTGGTCTAGCAGCAGATAATCATCTTTAGTCAAAGGCGTTTCAGGTAAATTTGGCGGTTGATCTACCAGGTATTCACAAGGATCAACGGGGCGGTAATAATAAAACAGGATTTCAAAATGAAGGTGTGGCTGATCGGAATTGCCTGAATTGCCCGAGAAGCCAATGACATCCCCTTGTTTCACTTCATCTCCTATTTCCACATTATATGAGTCTAAATGCCCGTACAAAGTGCGAATCCCATCACGGTGTGTCAATTGAATCGTCTCGCCATAGCCACGTTCATCCCGTCCACGAGAAAACACAGTCCCATCTTCACTGGCAACAATAGGCGTACCGATAGGCAAGAGCATATCGATGCCACTATGTTCATACCAAAATGATCGATACACGTCGTGGTTATTCACTGGCCAAATAAATTGAAGATCCTTCGGTGATTCATATTGAGGGTTAACGGGCAAGGTGGGCTCAGGTCGCGGGACTGCCGTAAATGACCAGCTTATCTGTTCTCCATTAACTTCGATAAAAACCGTATAGGTGTCACCTATGGATAACGGCCGTTTCGGGATAATCACTATAGCATCACGCGTATCTAAAATGCTGCGTCCAAACTCTTGTGCATACGTATCTGCATTAATATAGTTCGTCTCATCTAACAAGCAAGCAGGTAATGATTGCAACCCATGCGCAAAGGTAAAGTTTGTTACACGAGGAACCTTCTCGCCAGCACCAATTTGCACAACCAATGGCGGCCCTGTCGGCTGCTGGTAATCAGCACAAACCGTCAATGGATCTGGATATTCATATTGATGATAAGCGTAGATCCAGGTTTTACCTCCATCTTGCGGAAAGGTAATCGGATAAGTTGGCTTCATCGTTTCATTAATGGCTGAATTAACATCTAAAACGGCCGTTAAGCGCACATCGCCAATACCATCTTCATAATAACCAAACCCCACCCTCTCTAATTGCGGATCTAAGATGGACACAAGGTTAAATGGGGCACTTATCCAATAATCGATTGCCCAATCGTAGCTGCCTTTCTCGCTATCTGTAGAGAATATATTACTATTTCGTGCAGCTTGGTCGCCCGCTTCACTATAATAGTTAGGATACGTGCGCCGAGATTGATAACGTGCGTCAGGGTTATCCAACACAGCCATATATGCACTGTGTGCTTCACTGCCAATGGTTAACGACACATCTTCCATGAGTAAAGGCAATCCCGCCAATAGACGAAACTGATTTAAGTAGCTAAGCCATGCCGGTTCGGGCTGGGGCGTCACGGTTGCTGGCGAAGTTACAGTTGGCAATGCAGGAATTAGAGGTTGTGGAGATGAAGTAGAAAGAGTAACGGCCGTTTCTATGGTACGTTGAGCAGGGGGTAACGTGGACATTTTGCCATTTACCACTAAAGTCGCTT
>JBNKHS010000277.1:0-6160 GCA_050290485.1 Promineifilaceae bacterium (SeqCode)
ACGTTTCATTGACTGGCGCATACAAACCAAACGCGACTAAATGGACTTCTGGATTGATCCGTTTCACCCGTTTAATTACGGCCGTTGCCAACCGTGTCGCCGTGTGCATCGGCAAATAAAATCCAACTACATCCACCGCTGTTATTAAATTGGGATCTAATGTTTCCACCGACAAATCAAGGCCATACACCTCAACCCCAGCTTCCTGCAACCAAGCCGCAGGGGAAGCCAACCCAAAGGGCTGATGGCCTAATTCGTAAGTAGAAATGAGAACGATTTTCATTTCTTGTTTAGATTAAAGTTATAGGGTCGCCAATTGCTTGAAATATTCGATTGACAACGTTGTTTTTATATTTACCTTCCGCTAAAGTTCTCTCACAAAATAACCATTCAATATCTTTTCCTACAGCCACATAAATCGAAGCACCTCTACCCAAACCCTTCCCCCGTCTCTAACTCCTGATTACGATTAAATTCTCCACGAAGGTCATAATTTCCATTCCGCAGCATCTCCAATTCTGCTGGCAAGTCAAGTTGCAAATCGGCACGAACTTTTTGACTAGTCTCTAAAGTGGGTGATACCCATTCTGAGTGCAAATATGAACCATCTTTTCGCTGAATTAATTCCTCTTGCCAATCTACATCAAACGCACCTCCCATTACAACACATACAGCTATGAAATCAGGCGAAGAACAAGATTTTTCAATAATTGCATTGGGAACACTCTCTTTCTGAAATGTCTGTATATATTTAACCAACTTGCCAAATTCATCTTGTTCTTGAGAAGTTAAGTGATCCATAAAATTGTAATCATCACCCCGATCAGATAACTCGTTGTAGCGCTGCCACCCTATCCAGCTATCAGGTGGCATTTTGAATTCATAGGGAAGGCTCATTATTCCTCACAAATATCAGTAAGCATCACTTACCAAGAATCAGTCAATAAATTCCTGCGGATACGCTCCCGAATTGTATCATCAACACCCACATGCATTTTCAAATACTTATCAAACGATCCAAACTGAGCATCAATGTGCGCAAACATCGCTTCAATTAACCTGCGACGTACAATTAAAAGGGCATGTAAATCATCCGCATAAATGCCTACACGACGCAAGCCAGCAATATCAGGCTCAATTAACGTTTTGAATTGGGTGTAATAGTTGTTACTCAATGTGTAATCAGCCAAGATCGTCTCTCGTGGCACACCTAAGCTATGCAAGAGCAAAGCAATAAGTGATCCAGAGCGATCTTTACCTGCGGTGCAATGCACCAACAATGGGAGGTCATCTGCCACCGCAGCACGCTCAAAAATGTGGCGCACCACTTGTGGATTGTCATCAATCATCACTTTGGTGTACCCCTCAATCATAAAGTCGTGCAGCTTCTCACGATTAAAAAGGACGGCGAACAAACCTCGCCATTTTGTCCAGCGTGCTAAATCTAAAACGGGCAACTTTTGATAGATAACATTTTCTGTAGTTGATCGGGATGTTTTTCACTTTCCTCGGCAGAACGCAAATCGCAAACGGCCGTAATCCCCAATTGCTGCAAATATTCTAAATCGGCATCACGTAAATCAAGCAACGCGCCGGAGCGATACAATTTACCCCATTTGGTAAAACGGCCGTCTTTCGCCTCATACCCGCCCACATCACGAAAGTTAATGACCCCAAGTGGTAAAACGCGTTCAGCGACAACAAAGGTACGGCCGTTCCACGCCCCACCCTCAAACTGCAAACGAAAATAATGACGTTGTTTGCGCTCTAAATCAGAAATGATCGTTTTGGTGATCCCCGCAACTGTCTTGTAGAAGGTATCTATTTGGTCAGGGTTGGTACTGGTGTAGATATGGACAGAAACGGCCGTTTCGCGCCAATGTAACCACAATTCATCTTCTTTACGCAACACTTCCACATCTGGTGTGTAAGGCACAATAAAAGTTGTTGGATCGGGAACGGCCGTTCGTGTACGGTTGAACATTGTTTAGGATTTTAAATCCTCTTTTAACAAACCCATATAGATTCGATCCACATAACGGCCGTTTATCCAAATCTGTTGGCGCAACCGTCCTTCTTCCACAAAACCACACGCTGTATAACAACGCATCGCCCGTTCATTTTCGCTGTGCGTCTTCAGCCAAACGCGGTTCATCTGTCGATGGGTAAAGGCATAATCAACCAGCATATTGACCACTTCACGACCATACCCTTTGCCCCAATATAAGCGATCGCCAATTTCGACACTTAATTCACAATTACGGCTTGTCTCATCAAAGTTATGCAAGCTGCAATGCCCAATATAAAGCCCCTCAACTTCAATCGCAAAAGAAACGGAATCACCGCTTGAAGAATTCAAACTCGCATCATGCCCAGCCAGCAAACGTTCCAAGGAGATTGGCTTCGGTGTACCCCCATCCCAAAACCACATTTCGGGATCATTTTCAAACAAACATTGGCGCTCCATATCTTCCCGCACAAAAGCACGCAAAACAATACGCTCACTCCTAAACATCATCCACCTCCATAATGACTTCTACTTACCAATCTATTGTACGCACAAACGGCCGTTTCCCACACATATCCAAAAAAAAGCACCAGATTTAGAAATCTAGTGCTTTAATCAACTTTATCTTCGGAGGAAGAAGAATTTTATTCAATATTCATTTGGGTTCAGGAATCAATGCCATTTGATTCAACAAATCTGTTACAGTAATGATGCCCATTAATCTCCCATTATCAACCACAGGCAACGCCCCGTATTTATATGCACTAAGCAGCTCAGCCACCTTATGAATTGGTGTATTGGATGTTACGGATTTTGGATCGCGGGTCATACAACTTTCCGCACTAAATTTTTCCAATATCTCGATACGTTCCAAAGGCTCATCAGAAACAAGTGGAGAATTCACTGCCAGGCGAATATCTCTATCCGTAATAATTCCAACTAGTTCATTATTCTCAACAACCAGTAATTGTCGATTTCCCATTTTATTCATTAAAGACACCACTTCACGCAGAGAAGTCTCTGGTGTTACTGTGTCTGGGTCAATCGTCATTAAATCATTCGTCGTTAGCATAATATCTCCTACACGTTTCACGCTTTTTAAGGTATGTATGATTCTTCAAAATTTCACGATTAATTTTCTTAATTGTTAAAATTTTAATGAGTTCAAAGGGTAATTTCCTGTGGAGAATGTCATCTTATTTGCATGACGAATCACAAAAGGAGCGTGATGATTGGCACAAAAAAATCGGACACCGTATAAGTGTCCGATTTTGACAATTTTTCATGATAAACGGGCTTTAATCTGTGGGCACAGCCACCCGATTGGTAGCAGCGGGCATACGGGAACTCCTAGCCTCTCGCTTTCGTTCCTCGGCACGATTGAGCTGCCATTGAATGAACCGAATACGACGCGACATCGCAGCAGACATATTCCAAAGAAAACGAGAACCCAACTCAGGATCATCATCAACCAATGCACGCAGCCGTTCTTTGGTAAGCACTAACAAGGTCGCGCCTTCACTACCTGCAACGAGGTCGGCACTGCGCTCACCATTGTCCCACATTGCAATTTCGCCAGTGATTTGTCCTGCTCTTAAATTGGCCACATGGCGTATGTCATTTTGGGAATTACGGCCGTTTCCATTGACTCGTATCTTTTCATTTTCCTCAGGTTCTTTCCACACTTCCACATACCCTTTTTGGATAATAAATAACTCATCACTTTTTTGGTATGCTTCCGCAATCACATCACCGGACTTAAAGACACGAACATCACATTGTGCTGCCAACCGTGCCCGTTCCGCTTTACCTAAATTTTGCCCAACATCAGAATGGCTAAAGAATTGAGCAATCTCATCAATCTGGGCCAAATCATATTCATCTACAGATTTAGCTGAGGCATGATTGAGCAAAGGTAAACCCAAAAAAGTAGCGACATAGCGACGGGTAACATCGCGTGTTTCAAACTGTGGCCAATGCCCAGCCTTAGGCACAATTCGCAAATCAGCGTCCGGCCATTCATCGGCAACAACACCAGCATCGCGCAAGGGGACTGTGTTATCTTCTGCTCCCCAAATAATCAAAGTTTCAGTTTGCACATGAGCAAGCTTTTCACTTAAATCATTTTCGCGCATCGCCCAATAACACTCAGCACGAACCCGCCCCTGATCAGGATTACGCGCATCCATGCGCAAATGAGCATAATCTTCTTCCGTAATATCAGTTCGCTGCGCAAAAGAAACTGGGCGCATAAGGCGATCCGTTAGACCAACAACGGATCGTTCCACAGAATTGACCAAATGCCCACCAATGCCAAAGCGCTCCATCATTGTAATCGGAGAAATGAATAGGTTAATGGAAGTTGATAAATGACCACTAATTGTTGGGCTTAACAAAATCATGCGCTCAACCAATACAGGGTATTTGAGCGAAAGGGTAATGCTAATCATGCCCCCCATGGAGTGACCTATTAATACAACAGGACCATCACTTACTTGTTCAATTAAATCGGCGATAAGATCAGCGTATTGGGGGATGGTAGTTTTTTCACTCAATCGGGGTGATTTGCCATAACCTGGAAGGTCAATAGCTATCGCATGGAATCTTTGAGCAAGGGAGTCTAGTAATGGGGACATGGCATACCATGAACTTGACCATCCATGAATCAACAAGACAACCTGGCGACCCCGTTTCCCTGCTTCTACATAATGGATCGCTTGATTTCCGACTTGGAAAGTACCCTCTGCGTATTCGTTCATACATCACCTACTACAATTAAATCTCTAAATGCTTGTAATTCACTTTGGGTTCTGATACATCAAAAATTTGTGAATTACTGTGGTGTAACCGTCTGAATACAAGTGATGGATACTACGAACACTTGATTGGACTGCGTACAAACTACAATGTTTGCGTTGAATCGTACACCGCTGCTTACTAAAATGCATTATTACCTACATTATCGCAATAGGTAATAAAAGCTACGTGAATATGCAACCCGTTTGTGGTTGTTTCATAAAAGTTAACAATTTGGGTGTTAGATGGGTTACAAGAAAGTGGTACTGCTCGAAATATTGCGTATTTTAAGCAAAAACAATCATTTTTTTGCTTTTTGCAAGAACAAATTTCTATAGAGTGTTTGCGAGCAGGTTAATTTGTTCTTTCCTTAATTTTGCATATCAATGGTTTCATTTAAACTTAAGGATTCCAATAATGATCGTTTGACGGCTGGAAACGGCCGTTTCTTACATCCCCTACCCATTTCATACAGTTCATAAAGAATTACGGCCGTATTCTCCACAAAAGCATCCCCATTCGCTTGTTGCAAATACAAAAACTCTCTGTCCATCTGCTCCGCAAAAGCACCCTCGTCCAATAGATAAAAATCTTTTATGCGCTGCAAAGCAAGTTCAATATTTTCTTGCGGCAGCAAATCAAGAAGCGATTCGTTATATTCATAGCCTAAAAAATGTTGATAAAAAAGCGAGTCTGGATGTTGCTGCAAATACAAAAAATCTTGCCCCACCCAATCACCCTTCACTTCACGAACATATGCATCTGCGGGAGATTGTTCGCCAAAAAATTTATTCTTCGTTGGTCGCCAAATATCAGTAATCCATAAATTATCGGTGACGATGTGGAAAAGATAACCGAGCAAGAAAGAGAATCGTTTCTTGTCAGTTGGCTCCACATTACGCAAATACGCTTGATAAAAGCAAGCATCTCGATGGAGATACGTGGACCGAGGCTCGGTGTAGTGGGTGTAATGAGTGATCTCTTTGGGTGGATGAAAACGGCCGTTTTCATCTATAACCCCCGAATCAGGTGCAACATTCCCAATTGCAAACTGGCTTGCATCTAACCCGTCAATCTTATCTACTAATTTTTCTACAATCCACAAATGTACCATCCAACTGGCCATCAACTCTTCTCCCAAAATAAGGATGAGCCAGGCAAATGGCTCATCCTTGTCTCTATTTTTACTTATTTAATCTAGAGCGTGTACTACGACTTAATCAATCCTACCACACACTACATTTTCATTCTCATCCCACAACAACAAAAGGTACACGATTAATTTCGAACAACGAATGGCAAATAGAGTCTCTTTACCCGTACCAATGGCACATTATGATGTACAGGCGCATCAAC
>JBNKHS010000278.1:0-6157 GCA_050290485.1 Promineifilaceae bacterium (SeqCode)
CACGGTCTAGGCTGGTCAGCGACCAAGTCTCTGGCCAAATAAAGTTGCCAGTAAACCAAGTCAATCAACTGTGACCACCGGTCACACCGTTGCGCTAACTGAAACAGGGGCAATGTCCAATGTAACTGCTGTTTGCGAAAGCGAAACTGTGGTTCGATTGTCCAACGATGGTCGAAACATTCCCATACCTGACGAATAGCCAATTCGGGTCCGATGTAAGCGAGCCAAATCGCTTTGGGTTGCTTTTTCAGTGGGCGCTCCTGATGAATTTGCGCACGAATCACCGTAAATGAGGTACTGGCATCTTGTTTGGCATGCAAGTGATGCCACGCTCGTAGGTCGACCTGACCATGATACGCATCGGCAAACACGACTTGGTCATCTGGTTCCCCCCAACTCTCTGCTTCTTTGCAGGCAAAACGGGCACCATGAACGGGTGGACGCCCACGACCACCATAGGCTGGGGGTGGCCCCCACAGTACCCGGTCACAACGCAAACGGGTCACAGCACCAAGTTGGGGAATATCCTTGCAGGCGGACAGATACAGATGGGTCCCATAATGCCCATCACTGGCGATAATATCGACCACATCATCGCTTACCGCACCACGCTGACGAATGAACTGCTTCACCTGGGCCACGCCCATCGTTACGGCCGTACTGCTCACGGGCAGACGGCGCATACTCAGCGGCAACGCCCAACTCTCTTTTCGTTGTGGAATCCAGCACAAACCAGAGTAAACATGCGCCTTGCTGATCACCGTTTGCCCTTTGCTCAACGTGGCATTGTATTCATAGACCAGCCCATTGAGGGTTCGCGCTTGCGGATGTGGCCAGATGGTGGTGTCCAATGCATAGACCCGTATCCCTGTGGTCGGTAACTGTTCATGCAGCAGCGTGGCGATCGCCTCTTTGTCTTGTCGCCCCGCTTTGATGCCCTGGTAGCCGCTGTGCCATTGCCGTTTGAATTGCGGACTCAGGGTCAATTCAGCATAACTGCTTACCCGTTGGTTACTCAGGACGCTATCCATGAGGTCAAACTGTGCAGCACGGTATTTTGTTAGGCAATCTCGATGAATTGCTTGTCTAAATTCTATTATTTTGTTAAGTTGCTCTTTGGTAGTTTTGGTTTTCACACATCAAAAATCTACCAATTGAGCGGTTTGTGCAAGTCACAGACCGCTCTTTTCATTTCTTTGGATAAATTTTGTCTAAACTCGAGTTCCCTAAACAAGGTTCTAAAATTTAATTGTATATGGAGGCGTAATCATGTGTCGTGTATTGTTGCTTTTAACATTTATCACTCTATTTTTTGCTGCTTGTACAAGTACAACAGAATTAGAAGCAGAAAATGGAACCGTACCCGAAGTTGCTGGCGTCGATTTGGCATTTGTAAAACAAGGCGATGAATGGTTTGAAAAAGCGGAGGGGGATGGCTATTTTTCGAACATGACTGTCAATTATGAAATTATCAATAATGGAACAGAAACGGCCGTACCGAGCATTACGGATTGTGTGATTCAATGTCGCCTAGAAAATTCCGTATCTATAATGTTTCCAAGTAGTTTGTCACAAAGCTCCATTGAAGCCGGCGAAACGGTATCTAGCTCTTTCCACATTCCCGCAGGGTGTGACATAACCAAAGATGTTACAATCATCATGGTTCTTGATATTGATAATGACGTTGAAGAGACAAACGAAGAAAACAATTCTGCAAAAGTAACATTTTCAAATTAGTAAAACGGTATCCATTAACAAAAAGATAGTGTCGGGGTGATTCATATTCCAAATAACATCAAAGATGTAGGCGATGATATGGTTGAGGAAATTGAGTGCTAGCTAAAATGAGCAAGTAATGTAATTTTATCCTATCTGTAATTAAGGAGTCGATGTGCATACATCGACTCTTTTTTGTTACAAGAAGTGAAATAGTGAAAGTGCAGAAGTTCCCTATTGTTATTTCAAAAACTTTATTACTTTCACGAGAAACGGCCGTTTCTAACTCTAATGCTCCACCAAATATGCATCTTGAGCAATCATTAAATCTGCAAAGGTCTCCGTAATGGGTAAGCCAGTGCGCTGTTCAATAAAAAGCCATTGACCCGACGGATTAATTTCCAGAAAAACAAACTCACCATCAGGCGTTAAGCGCATATCAATGGCACCATACACAAGCCCTAATCGCTTCATATAAGTAAGAAGCAGCGTTTGTAGATTTTCTGGCAGTTCAATAGGCTTCATTTCAGCATCATTCATCGTCATCCGAAAATCGACTTTGTAGCTTGTTTGCTGGGAATAAATTGCTGCCGCAAAAATATGCTCGCCAATAACTGTGATACGTAAATCAGCTTCGGCGGGAATATATTCCTGAAATATAACGGGAGCAAACTTCACACTATCAATCAAATCCAGTTCAGTTGCTTTCAGCAAACGTGTTTCTCTCCAGGCTTGCTCTGTACCTGAAAATGCTTTAAAGATTGTGTGTTCACTGCCTCGTTTATTGATGAAATGATTAGCCTCATTTGGATTACTCGTGATGCATGTATCAGGAATTTTAAACCCCAGTTCTTGCGCCAACTTTAGTTGATACACTTTTCTCGCGGCTTCTTCATCGCGAGTTGGATGATTAATCCAGAAAGGCTCTAAGGTTAACCACAGCCCAGAAAATGCAGAAAAACATTCTGTGTAAGCGAACCCTTGATCTTCGACAGAACTGATATCATCATGAAGCATAAATTGTTGGGGTCTACGCCACCACACAACTTTACAATCAGATAAATCGACTCTGGCATTATCACCGACTAGTTCATATTTTTGCTTATTTGTCTCATGGTCAAATTTAATCGACAAGTGATACTTTTGAGGAAAATCTGAAAGGTCTAATAAAAATACATTTGCCCCTTTTTCCCTGAGAGAATCTAGAATTTCCTGAGCATGTTTATCTTTTAAAGACGAAATAATTAAAATCATTATTATGGTTCCTTTTCTGTTGCAGTTAAATTTGGATGAATGCACTTATCTAAATGCAAAAGAACAGGGGTATTCATTGTAGTTTAAGTTTTAAAACGGGTAACGATTGCGGGTAGGGGCTGACCCGTGTGTCAGCCCCAATCTTGGGCACACACATCGGTGTGCCCCTACCATTACCCGATTATTTTTTAAAGCCTAAAGAATACCCCTACAAAATCTCTGCAAATTAACGTTGTTGTCCAAAAACAAAGGCTTGATATTCGGCGACAAGGTGTTGATATTGTGCACTTAAGCGCTCTAACTCTTCTGAACCTTGTTGAATCATCTGTGCCAGTTGGAGTATTGTTGTTTCATACTGTTCTTGAAGTTCTTTGCCGCTAACGTTGGCCGTCTGTCCTTGTCCTTCACCCGCCCAGGCCATTGAATGATGTGGTGTTGCCAGAATAAATGGGCGAGCCCCGCCTGCAGCACCAGTGAATGGTTGAGAACGTGGAATGCGTGGATCGATTGGTAAACGGCCGTCATTGCCCGGTATTTTTTGATCCCCAAATTGTTTATCCAATGCAGGTTGTTTGACATCGTCAAGAGCCTTGAGCGAACCACCATCATCAAAGAATTTAATCGTGCCACCATCGTCAAGGAACTTAAGTGTGACTGTGCCCCCATCATCAAGGAACTTAATCGTACCACCACCATCATCGAGGAATTTAATCGTGCCGCCAATATCATCAAGGAACTTAAGCTTTGGTGTTGTCAGTGTTTGTAATGTAGGGGATTTTGCAATAATTGCTGAAATACGAATACCATGATTATGGCCTGCGCTTGCAGGATTCGTGCAACCACCATTCGTATGTACGCCAACTATCAAACCATCTGAGGCACGTAAAACACCAGATCCTGAGTTGCCACCAAGCGTATCAATGTCGTTATAACCAATCTTATTGTCATGAACATCGGTTATCGGACCAGCTTCGATTCGTTTGGGGACCCCTGCCGGATGACCAATAATACAAGCCATATCACCAACGGCAGCATCAGTTGTTGAAACGCCGGTTGTACCAAAAGTTGTCCCAGGGTTTCCATTTAGCCTAACTATCGCAAAGTCAAGCCCACCCAACCGGTACTCTACCAAATCCACAACCGGGAAGCTTTGTTCAACGCGCAAATTGCCACTGGGATCAACCTGATAATTGAAGTTTACATGCATATTCGTGGCGATTTCTGCTGGAGGGATAATTGCTCCTGTCATATTATCTCTCGGACGATTCCAACCGCCTCCTGTTTGGTCAAAACAATGACCTGCAGTCAAAAACAGATTATTGGAAATGAGCGTCCCAGTACACCATCTCACATCAGATACATTACCAGGGTTGGTATAGATACTTGCTAGATTGTTGTTCCACTGTAATTGTCCAACTGCACTTTGATGATTATTTACAAAAGCAATAGTTACCCCTAATGTTCCATCATATTGCTCTACCGGTTGCGAATCATCAGTGGCCCCACATTGGGATTCCAAGAATTCTGAATACGTCCTCGCTGTCTCCACGCTGGGATTAGCCAGGAATTCTGTGAATTCCGCATTATCATCTGGTCTGGGGGGGAAAAGCGCCCCTCTTTCATTTTCTTCTTGTTTTGCAGTTTTGGCTTTTTTCGCCATGATCTTGTCTCCTTACCATAAGTGTTGGGCTTAACTAACTGCCATTACTAAAGCTTTTGAAACTTAACAACAGATGCACATATCAAACCTCCTAAAATTGAGCATTCGTTCCGGTAATTAAGTGTCTGTAGTACATCTAGACAGCCGCATTCACGAAACATCGTTTCACTTCATAAGCCACTAAAAATAAATTTTTCTGCAATGTTAGTTATGAATGGTGCTTGAGATAGGGTTTGTGAGTTACTTGAATGAAAGTAGAAAACAGATTGCTTTCATTCAAATTACGATGACACTTTCACATAACGCGAACATGTTGTTAATTTATGATCCCTTCGTTGATTTATCGCTAATTTGAAATATATGTCCTATTTTTTATCGTTGTACGTTCATCTAAAAGCAGGGCTGATGCTTTTTCCATCGCCTCTCTTTTTATGAATATCTGCTGGAGAAAATAGTCAGCACTGCTGAAATGCGTTATTATTCTTTTGCTGGTTTTAAGCCAAGAAATTTCCAAATAACAGGGGAGCATCATGCTTACAAAGATCAAGTTTTTTTCTGTTTTCATTGTCATTTTCTGCGTGCTAATTGTTGGCTGCAGTTCTCAAGAACCCATAGCTGAAGTCACCAACGAGGCTGAAGCAACAGCAACAATTAAGGCAACAGCCACCTCAATACCAATCACAACACCCACTTCTCCACCGACAGAAACCCCAACGCCAAGCCCGCTAACACCCAGCGATATATTTGACCAACTTTCACCTGCGGTTGCTTTTATCGAAACTTCGCTGGGTAGTGGCAGCGGTGTTTTGGTTGATAATGGATATCTGTTAACCAACGCCCATGTTGTTTGGCCCTTCACCACAGTCAGGGTTGTCTTCCCCGATGGCAGTGAATTTGTGGATGCACCTATTTTCAATGTGGATTTGATGGCTGACTTAGCCATTATCGGACCCATTGATACAGATATTGAGCCTCTGCCATTGGTAGATGGTGAAGATCAAGTTATTGGGAGTGATGTTTATTTACTAGGCTACCCCGGCGAAGTCGAGTCGTTTCCACAGCCGACAATCACACGCGGGTTGATTTCTCGTTTGCGGGAATGGGAAACGATTGGAATTACTTATTTTCAGTCTGATGCGGCAATTGCGGGTGGACAAAGTGGCGGTATCCTTATTTCGGAAAATGGAAATGTGATTGGGATCTCTGGTTTTCGTTTTACAGAAGCGGGATTTGCTTTGGTCGCCTCGGCCGCTGACATTCAAGATAGAGTAGCTGGACTTGTTGCTGGTGAAGATGTATCTGGGCTGGGGGATTGGCGTTTGCCAACTGAGGATCGCAAAAACACGTTTTCGGTTGTTTTAAGAGAGGAATGGGATACGGCCGTTTTTGTGATTGATGAACCGGTGGGGACAAAAGTAGAAATTGAGTTAAATGGCGGTCATGAAGACGGCCGTTTCACAATTCTAAATGCCTATGGGTACCCTCTGGAATGGGGAAACGCCAATGATGCCCGTGTAACGTCATTTG
>JBNKHS010000279.1:0-6135 GCA_050290485.1 Promineifilaceae bacterium (SeqCode)
CGGCCAATAAGCCAATATTACGCGTCCAGTTATTGGTCACCCCACTCGCCACTTTGATTTTTGAGGTTGTAGCGGCAAATGCCGACATGGGGACAATGGCATCACGCACAAGGCGACTTTCCGCTTGCCAAACGGCTTCAAACCCATTTGCCTCAGCATATTGCACCAGTTCCATTCCTTCTTGTAAAGAATGGGCATCTTGTAAATAGAGTGCTACACGATCTTTTCCCATTTTCAATCTCCTGTATCTCAGGCTGTCAGCAATTAGCAAGCTGCTGACAGCTACGTTTTGCTCCCCAATCTTATAAATTATGAAACAAGTCAAAGGCAAAGGTAAGGACTTCTTGCGCCAAACGTTGCCGATCTTCTGCGGTAAACATCATTGTATTTGTGCAAAGTGTAGCCATATCTGTGCCATCCATTTGCCCTTCATCTTGGACATCGTAGACAAACCCATCCAGTAGGTCGCCATAATATTCGGAAACGGCCGTTGCGGACACCGCCATCCCTTTCTCGTGCATCATCTTGGCTGCAGGCCCCTTCACCGCATCGCCACCAACAATAGGACTCATTGCAAGCACGACACGAGGGAGATCGGACAACATGGCACGAATGGGATAAACATTCAAAATTGGATCAATACTCACAAAAGGATTCGATGGAGCAATACAGACAATATCTGCTGCTTCCAACGCTTTGCTTACCATCGCCGTTGCCCGTGCATCTTCGGGCAAAACAATCTTATCAACGGGTGGCTGCCACCGTTCTTTGACAAACCATTCCTGGAATGGATAGATGGTATCACCACTCTGAATTTTGGTTGGCGCGGGCTGATTACTCATGGGCAGCACAGTTGCTTCGATTCCTAACTTTTGACACAGTTGCTGGGTAACGGCCGTTAATGTCTGCCCATTTCGCAATAAATCAGTCCGTGTTAAGTGAACCCCTAAATCCAGGTCTCCCAGTCGAAACCAATCTGGCCCACCAAGGTCTGCAACAACACCCATCGTGCGCCACGTCTCCTTTGCACGTCCCCATCCCGTCTCATCGTTGGCAACACCTGCCAAACGATACATCACCGTATCTAAATCGGGGCAAACTGTGAGACCTAAATGCTCAAAATCATCCCCTGTATTCACAATGATCGTTAAATTTTCTGCAGGCAGCAGACGGGCTAACCCGTCAGCTAATTTGGCCCCGCCCACACCACCAGCTAACAAAATAACTTTTCGGCTTTCCAGCTCATTTTGAAAATCAATATTGGACATAAAATATATTAGTTACTCTACTGTATTTATTTAGATAGAAAATGAATCAACCGTTGAACAACGGTTTGAAACTCATTCGATTTAATTTATTATGAAGGCTTGATGTAGGTCGTGAAAAAGCAGTTCACCGCAAAATAGGATTTGTGCTTTCCACTCAAAAATAAAAGAGAGCCAAATTGTAACACAGACAACTCCGCTCTCATAAATAGGCCACAATTAATAAAAAATCAATTTACATGGTTCATCACATAATTGGCAACAGCTTGCCCCATCACCGTCACCCCGTTTACCATGGCGCGTTCATTAAAATCAAATTTTGGATGATGGTGTGGGTATTGACCACGATCATCATCACCGGCCCCAATAAAGAAATAACATCCAGGGACCTCATCTAAGAAAAAGCCCATATCTTCTGAGGCCATCGTTCGTTTTTCAACCAATCTGTCTGCACCAATGACTTGTTCAACCGCTTTTTGCACCATTTTGGTAGGTTCAGGTGCATTGACAACTGCCTGCACAATCGCAATCGTTTCCATAGTTGCAGAACAACTAAATGCATCTGCCATTTTGGTCGCCATCTCCAAAATTCGGCGATAAATCATACGATGCAAATCATTGTTATAACTACGCACTGTCCCCTTCAAAATGGCTTTATCAGGGATGACATTGAATGTCGTCCCAGCGATAAATTGCCCGATGGATACAACCACGCTGTCTTGCGGATTAACATTGCGACTAACAATACTTTGTAAAGCAGCGACAATATGGGCCGCGGCTAAAACAGGATCAACAGCAAGATGTGGTGCCGCACCATGTCCACCTTTTCCTTGAACAGTTAAGGTAAACACGCTAGATGAAGACATGCAAGGACCTTCAACCACGCGCACATTGCCAAACTTTTCTGGTGTCCATAGATGCATAGCAAAAGCAACATCGGGTTTGGGATCATTGAGAACCCCATCAGCAATCATCGCAAATGCGCCACCTAAGCCTTCTTCCGCTGGTTGGAAAACAAATTTCAGGCGGCCAGCAATTTTGTCTTGGTGTTGTGCCATAATACGAGCTAAGGTTAATCCCATGGTTGTATGCCCATCATGACCACAAGCGTGCATAACACCAGGATTTTGGGAAGCGTAATCTACTTTGTTATCTTCTTGAATGGGGAGTGCATCCATATCGAAACGGAGCATAACTGTGGGGCCATCTTTGGGACCATCTAAAATGCCAACAACGCCCGTTTGAGCAATACCTTGTTGTACTTCCATGCCCAATTCTTGCAACGTTGCGGCTACAATTTGTGAAGTTCTTGTCTCTTCAAAGCCTAGTTCTGGATGCATATGAAAATCACGGCGCATCTGCACCATATCATCATATAAACGTTCTGCTTCTTCTCTAAAATTTGGTTGTGTCATATTGATAATTCCAATGCTTTACAATTTTTGTTCTGCCAGCTATCACCTACGGCAAATTTATACCGATACAAGCAATTTATTTACTTCATCTACTGCTACGGTTCAATATTCCTTAAATCAGGATAGCTTATTCTGCAATCTTTTTGGAAATTATAGCAGAAAATAAATTGGGATTGGGATAACTTCTTTATGGGCTTTTCACAAAGCGTTTACACGCTTTTTATGGTGTGAATTTAGCAAAAATATTAATCTTGTTTTGTCTTTGCGGGTAAAAACTATCTCGCGTCACCTTTTTAGTTAAAAAACAGGAGTGTTGATGATGTATCTTGAAGTTAGTATGTTAATTACAATAATTGTAGGGGCTTATCTTATTGGTTTGGTCACAATTCCAATTGTGGCTTTGATTATTTTGAAGAACCCATCACGGATGCACACAACAACAAGAACATCTTCTAGAAATATGAATAAACGAAGCGTACGGCAACAAAAGCGGGGTTGGTAAATTATTTGCTAAGTACGGCCGTTAAATAAATAAGCTTCGTATGCCAAGCAACAGTCTTGTCACGAAGCTGTCGGTGATAAAGGGTGGATACAATATCCACCTCTTTTTTTGTCAGCTTATTTTCTAATAAGTGGCGCGCATAGCTTAACTTATCATCCCCTTCTTCAACTTCTAAATTGAACCAACGAGATAAATATTGTGGTGTAATCCGCCTTTGGCTTATTTCCGTCTCAATTTGGTGTTGCTGTAAGGTTAGATTAGCTGCAGTAACGGCCGTTTCTATATCTGTTTCATCCCAATTCACCAGGGGATCATTCTCATCTGCATAAATCGCATCTTCCGCTTTCTGCACTTTGGCCAAAAGCTTTTTATCTACACCAGACCAATCGATCAAATCATAAAGACGTTGTCCATATTTGGGGATGGTTTGCACAAAACAGATACGGCCGTTTTCCGCTAAATAATTTTGCAACCACAGAAAAACATTCGTTTGCCCAAGCGGATAGTGCAAAAATAAATTACGCCCCACAATACGGTCAAATTTTACGCCAGCATCCCCCCGCAAACTCAGTAAATACTCCAATTCATCCAGCCGACCAATGAGAATAAACGGCCGTTCTAGATCAGATAGTTTTGCCGCCTGTTGCCGTAAGGCCTCTCCATTTTGCGCATCAGCAGTCACCGCCCAAACGCCACCTTCCGGCGCTTGACGCACAGCTTCCCACGTGAGCAGTCCCGTGCCAGCCTGCACATCGAGTACAAGATGATGACGCTGTATCTGCGCTAATTCAAATAGTTTGTCCCGTTGATACCCTAAATTGCGCCCGCTGTTACTAATGGTGCGCTGCAGCCAAGAATCTTTGGCCTTATTTTGCGGGCTGGTGGTTAATACCTCACCCACCCTATCTTCTTCATTGATGGCTAACATTGCGGCCAGTTGTGCTTCACGACGCCGCGCCACTTGATCGCGAATACCTCGTTCGTATCCCTGATCGGAGGGCTGATAAAACATTTTGCCTTGCAAAACAGTTGGCAAATATTGTTGTTCCACCCAATGTTCGCGGTAAGCATGTGGATACAAATATCCTTTACCATGCCCAAATCCTTCCTTGTCCCGATTGCCATCTTTGAGGTGATTGGGAACGTCTGTCTCTTGCTCTTCTTCGACTGCTTTCATGGCATCAAAGAAAGCATTGGTTGTGTTCGATTTTGGAGCAGTTGCCAGATAAATAACCGCTTGGGAAAGTGGGAATTGACCTTCGGGCATGCCAATGCGTTCAAATGTCTGCCAGCAACTGATGACAACGGTAATTGCATTGGGATCGGCCATGCCAATATCTTCCCCCGCAAGAATCGCCATCCGCCGAAAGATAAAACGCGGATCTTCTCCCGCATAAATCATTTTGGCCATCCAATATAAGGCCGCATCAGGATCTGATCCACGGACGCTTTTAATGAAAGCGGAAATGGTATCGTAATGAACGTCCCCTTCTTTATCGTACAAAACAGCGCGTCGCTGAATGGATTCTTCGGCAACATCGAGGGTAATATGAATACGGCCGTTTTCGTCTGGAGGCGTAGTTTCTACAGCCAATTCAAGGGCGTTGAGTACGCCACGTGCATCCCCATTGGCCACATCAACCAAATGATCAAGCGCAGCTAGTTCTATTTCCACATCTAAATTGCCATAACCGCGCTCTTTATCTTGCAAAGCTTGCTGCGCAATTTGGTGTAGATCATCTTCCGTTAAAGGCTTCAACTGAAAAATACGGCTGCGGCTGACAAGTGCTTTATTTACCTCAAAGTAAGGGTTTTCTGTCGTCGCCCCGATGAGGATGATCGTCCCTTTTTCGACATGCGGCAGCAGCGCATCTTGTTGGGCTTTGTTCCAACGATGCACTTCATCCACAAATAGTGTCGTTCGTTGGCCATACAAGTTGCGTCGTTCTTGTGCTGTTTCGATTGCTTCGCGAATTTGTTTCACGCCGGCGAGCACAGCGTTGATCGTAATAAAGTGGCTGCGCGTGGTATTGGCAATGACCATCGCCAATGTTGTTTTACCTGTACCCGGTGGGCCATAAAAAATAAGTGAGGAAATTTGATCTGCTTGAATGGCACGCCGCAATAAACGGCCGTGTCCGATGATATGTTTTTGTCCGGCGTATTCATCTAATGTACGCGGACGCATGCGATTCGCTAGCGGGGATTCTTTTTCAATTAAGGAGGAACGGCCGTGTTCAAACAAATCCATAGTGGAATTGTATCAAAGTTCAGGGAATGTGGGGGCAATGAGGATGTTTATTTCCGCTTCATGTCGTCATAGTCATAATCCATGACTTTGGCGGCAAGACTACGATTATCTTCTTTGCTACGTATGCCCCGAGAGCGCTGCCAAGCTTGCCGTGCCGATTCTAGTTCACGACTAAACTTCATCCAATCTGCCGTTGGCAACAATAGCCCTCGGCGTCTCGTGCCAAATAACGAACGAGGGAACCAGCGTTCTCGGTTTTTAAGTGTTTTCGGGTAGCGGCTCATCTCAACAAAGACAAAAGTGTTACCAAAATAGGGCTTAACCAAACCACGTTCACGACTGTTCAATTCATCTAATTTGTAATGTTGGGCAATTTGAGTAGAGGTAATTGTTTCAATACGGCCGTAACTAAATTTGACTTTTTTCAGGGGGCCTTGGAGCATAAAGTAATTTGGGGTAATAACAAGGCCAGCACGTTGTACCAATACAGCATAATACACCCAAAGGGCAACTACCCCCAACCACATGATCCAAAGCACAAACCAAAAATTCCCAAGAACTTGACTATACAAATCATACATGCCAAACGCAAACAACAAAATCGCCAAGATCAACAAAATCCCTCGAAATCGTTTGCTCATAACCTCGTAAATCAATAACTTATGCTTTTTCATTGTCCACTTTTACATGGTGTGCTTACAA
>JBNKHS010000280.1:0-6117 GCA_050290485.1 Promineifilaceae bacterium (SeqCode)
ATGGCTACTGCTGGACAAGATTTCAGCGACTACCGACAATGGCTGGAAGAACAAGGTGTAGACACTTCTGCAATTATCGAAATTGCAGACGATTTTTGTGCATCTTTCTTCGTTAGCACAGATCAAGCACAAAACCAAATCGCCAGTTTTTATACCGGGGCGATGGCTCATGCTGGCAAACTTACCTTTGCCCAATATGCTGCAGACGCCGATTTAGCCATCATCTCCCCCAACTCACCAGATGCCATGAGCAACTACGCAGAAGAATGTCGACAGCTCAATATTCCTTTCATCTACGATCCCAGTCAGCAAGCAGCACGCATCAGCGGTGAAGAACTGGCACAAGGACTTGAAGGCTGTAAAATGCTTACTGTGAATGAATATGAGTACAGCCTTATCCAAGAAAAAACAGGCTACAGCGAAGCAGACATCTTTGATCGCATCGAATCTTTGCTCGTGACCAAAGCAGAGAAAGGAGCGCGACTTGTTATCAATGGGATTGAATATCACATTCCACCTGTTGCTCCTGCAGCTATCTTGGATCCGACAGGCGCAGGCGATGCATTTCGTGGTGGGTTGATGCGCGGGATGCAGCTTGGCCTGCCATGGGAGATTGCTGGCCGCATGGGTGCATTGTCGGCAACCTATGTTTTAGAACAGTTGGGGACGCAAAAACATCATTATACCCCACAAGAATTTGTTAATCGGTACCGTCAGCAATTTGATGATGAGGGTGCTTTAGATATTTTGTTAAGTGAATAAAAAATCGTTTTCGTAGCGAAATCGCTAATTTTCAGGAGAGTTTTTACAATGGAATTTGATATTAAAAATCCAGATTTAGCTCCCGGCGGTCGTCACCGCATTGAATGGGCATCTCAAGAAATGCCTGTTTTGAAGGGAGTACAAGAATCTTTTGCCGATGAACGGCCGTTTGCCGGATTACGTGTTAGTGGCTGTATGCATGTTACCACCGAAACTGCGAACCTTATGGTTGCATTGCAAGCAGGTGGAGCAGACGTTGTTTTGTGCGCAAGCAACCCGCTCAGCACACAAGATGATGTCGCCGCATCACTTGTCTCACACTTCGAAATCCCCGTATTTGCGGTCAAAGGTGAATCTGATGAAACCTATCGCAAACACATCGAGGCAGTTCTCGACCACAAACCACACATCATCATGGATGATGGCTCTGACGTTACCAGCACCATTCACAAAAGCCGTCGTGATGTCATGTCGAACATCATTGGGGGGACAGAAGAAACCACCACCGGGATCATTCGCCTCCGTGCAATGGCTAACGATGGCGCCTTAGAATTCCCAATGATGGCTGTCAATGATGCTTTGACCAAACACCTCTTCGATAACCGTTACGGCACAGGTCAATCCACAATGGACGGGATCGTACGCGCCACCAACTACCTCATTGCTGGTAAAACAGTTGTTGTTGGTGGTTATGGCTGGTGCAGTCGTGGTATTGCTAGTCGCGCACGGGGTATGGGTGCTAATGTTATTGTTACAGAAATTGACCCAATGAAAGCACTCGAAGCGGTCATGGATGGTTTCCGTGTCATGCCGATGATTGAAGCAGCGCCGATTGGTGACATCTTCGTTTCAGCAACAGGTAACATTCACATCTTCGATAAACATCACTTTGAAGTGATGAAAGATGGTGCATTACTAGCTAACTCTGGTCACTTTGATGTGGAAATCAACAAACCTGCGTTACGCGAGCTCTCAGTTGGTGAACCAAATCGTGTTCGTCCATTCGTTGATCAATTCACCTTTAAAGACGGCCGTAAAATCAACTTACTTGGCGAAGGACGCCTCATCAACCTCGCTGCTGCTGAAGGTCATCCTGCATCTGTTATGGACATGAGCTTCGCCGGACAAGCACTTTCCGCCAAATACCTCGTTGACCACAAAGGCGAATTAGAAAATAAAGTTCACTCAGTTCCAGCAGAAGTAGACCAGCAAATTGCGTCTATCAAACTGCAAGCAATGGGTATCAATATTGACTATCTCACTGAACGTCAAAACGAATACCTCAACACGTGGGAAGAAGGTACATGATCCTTTACCCATAGGTAAGGATTAAAAGATGCAGCAATTTTGTAATTGAGTAATTGGGTAATTACCTAGTTACTCAATTACTTTTTCTTCACCACCTAAAACTATCACACACGACGCTTATGACCACCCCTCGCGACTTCCACAAAAACAGCCACACCGGACGTATTAAAGCAGCAAGATTATTCTCAAATATTGTTAGCCCTCCGGTGATGTTTGCCATTTTGGGGGTAGCCTTTGGTCTTTATGAAATTCCCAGCTTCACAGGTTTTCTGTGGACGGCCGTTTATGGCTTGCTCGTCTCATTAGCACCCATTCTTGTTGTACTTTATTTCCTTAAAACAGGGCGCATCAAAGAACTCCACATGAGCGACACGAACGAGCGTCATCTGCCTTATGTTTCCGCTATTTTCTTTGCCCTACTCGCGTTTGGTATTATTTCCTATTTTGATGGCCCCGAACTCTTACGGTGTCTAGCGCTATTTAACGCGATTGAGTTGACCGCGCTGGGTTTGATCAACATCAAATGGTTGATTAGTTTGCACTCAACAGGAATCACAGCAACTTTTTTGCTCGTTGGTCTTGTTTTTGGCTGGAGTTATGCGCTCGTTTTGGTGCTGCCATTTGTCTTTTTGGTTTGTTATGTACGGCTCTACCTCAAACGACATACCATCGGACAAATTATCGCTGGAATATTGCTTGGCATAGCTTCCGTTTGGGTAATGACGTTGCTTGGCTGTTTTGTATAAAGTGGAAATCTACACCCAAACCCATTTACGCTTCAACCCGTGGGAATAGAATCATCATATCAGGGTTGGCTTTGATAAAGACGTCTTCTTGTGGTGGACTCCCTTCTGTTTCAAAAGAAAGCACAGAGCTACCTAAGCGAACGTGAATTGTGCCATCAGGATCAACCGTTTCTAATTTACCCTGGACAGTTAATTTTTCCACATCGTCCAACAAAAAGTCTTCATCATCAGTTACATCGATATTTTTCCCCCAAACAAAGATGGGGCCAGCCTCGATTTCTACATCATAATGTTGATACATTTGTGGTGGTGCGCCGCGCCACTTGCCATATCCCTGTGCCAAATGGGGTTGCAAAGCTAACTTGATAGGAATTGAGGATTTCATCATGCAGGATTTCTGTAATTTGTACTTTCATTTTCGACTCCAATTGATACAATCGCACCTTCTAAATGCAATCAAAACGAACTACAGTAAAAATATTATAACATGTTATGATACTTTTCTAGAGTGAAGTACTATTTTTTAAAACAAAATGAATAAGGATTGAGGAAATTTTTTATGTTTGAACAGGATCGAGTTTTGGTGAGATTACAACAAAGGGTACTTGGAGAACGCGACCTCAGTGTGTGTTTTCTCTCAGGCTCCTACGGCCGTTCCCAAGCAGATGATTATTCCGATTTAGACATTGCATTAGTCTATCCAGATGCACAAAGTCGCGACATCGCATGGCAAAAACGGTTTGAGTTTGTGCGTTCGGTAACTCCGTATGTCCCTGCCAAATCTTTTGATGCTGAACATATACGGCCGTATTTCCACATCGCCCTCTACAGCAACGGCACAAAAGCCGACTATCGTTTTGAAACCGTCGATGAACTGCAGCCCAATCCGTGGGATCGTGATATTCGTATTCTCAAAGACAGTAATCATTGGGCCGAACAATATCAATTGGCTTGTACGAGTATGATGATTCCCCAACCACGTATCACTGCAGTCGAGCTAAAAACAGTAGATGAACGGTTTTGGATTATGTATTGGGATGTATTGCGTCAAGTTTTACGCGGAGACAGCGACAAACCATTTGCCATTTATATCCAATTGCTCCATTTTACATTGCCTATCTTTTTAGATATCCTCCCACCTGAAGAACCAGCACGTAAGCCCTTGCAAAATGCGCTTTTTAATCAAAACACAAAAGCAACGGCCGTTCAGTTAAAAGAACTTTTGTCTGCTTACTTGGCCGCGAGAACGGCCGTTATTCGCCGTCTACATCTCGATTTCCAACCAGACACCCGCTTTGAGGCCGATATTCAGAAAATTGTGGACAGTAAAATTTAATAAATATCGAACGAATAATTGATAACGAATAACGGAATTATCCGTTATTCGTTATCAATTCTAGAGGTACTCCATGCACAAACTAATTCCATCATGTTTACTTATTTTCGTCATCTTGCTCATCTTATCCGCATGTCAAACCAGCGAAAACAGCTCCACCACAAGCGATGTCGAAGACGCACCAACAGAAACACCGCTCCCACCTACAAACACACCCGAACCTTCACCAACCCCATCCCCCTCGCCTACACCAAACGCGGAGATGGTCATTGAAAATGCAGCGGCGGCAATGGCCGCGGTAGAGAGCATGCGTCAAGAACATGTCAGTCTGATCGATACGGCCGTTCTTTCTAACACACAAACCGTGGGCTGCAACTATACCCAGCCAGCCAACGCCTACTGCCAAATCAATGCGCAGTTAATGCCACCTGGCAGCAGTCGTTCCATTGAAAACAACCAAGAGATTCTCTTTTTAGGCGATCAAGCATGGACGCGACAAGATGGGCGCGCAGAGTGGGAATCCGTCTCGCCCAGCGAAGCGGAAGAACTCAGCTTAATTGCAGATCCGAATACCCCGTTGCAAATCCCGCCAGACGTTTTGCAAAAAGTGACGATGAACGGGGTCACTGAAATCGATGGCTTACCCATGTATGAAATTGAGGCGATGATTGATGAAACGGCCGTAAAAAATATTCTTGGGCCATCTATGCAAGGATTGCTCGCCTTTACGCAAAACATGAAAATCTCAACAACCCTCTGGATTGGCGTGGAAGATTTTCTTATCTACCAACAAAATATCTTTGCCACCTTCACCTTCCAAGAAGAGCCCGTGGAATTCAGTTCAGATATTCAAAATTCTGCATTTAATGAGGAACTGATCTTCCCTGATCCAGCGGCGACGAATTGATTTCGGTAATGGAGTAATTGGGTAATTTGGCAATCAGGTAATTACCAATTACTCCATTACAAATAGCTCGCTTGCCATCACCTAAATAGGAATCGCTTCAAAAAGGGCAAATTTAGGGATTTCGTAACGAAAATCATCTTCTGGCGCAGATTCAGGTAAAGCTTGTGGCGGTTCGTAAAAGCGAGTGACGGCTAGCCGATTAGCACGCAACACCTCAAAATAATCTGTCAAACTACGATGATAATGCCGATGTCCACCAAAATTTTCAATCCACCAAACATCTGATTTAAGATATCCAGTTACTTTACAAAAATATTGACCATTTTCCGCATCGTACGTTGCTTTTTGATTAAAGAAGCAAGGATGTGTCATTGTAAAAATGAACTTCCCACCATCTTCTTTCAAAACATCACGCACAGATTTTAGTAACAGATCTAATTCAGGAATATCCATCAAAACCATATAAGAAACCACGCGGTCAAATTTTTGCCCAAATGGGGGCAGCCCCAAAGATAAATCATAAGTCAAAAATTCACCTTGTGGGTAAACATTTTGTGCCTTTTTGAGCAGTTCAACTGAGCCATCAATCCCCCAAACAGATGCCCCAGCTGCAAACATCGCTGCACTTAACCAACCGTGCCCACACCCCAAATCCAATACAGCACGATCGTGCAAATCTCCTAATGCATCCCAAAGCACCTCTCGAAATAACGCATACATGCGATCATCCAGCGTTCCAATCATTGCTGCATAGGTATCAGCATTCTGATCCCACGCTTGAATATCTGCTTTTGACTCAAACATTGCTTTCCCTCCATTATATTTGGCAACGAGATTGTATAACGTGATTGGGTAACTGTGTAATAATTACCCAATTACATTGAATATTTGCGTAGATAATTCGCGTAAAGGGGTATTGTGGGGAACGGCCGTTTCCATCTCATCCAACAATCGTTCAAATTCAACTAGTGAGTTTGTCACCATCATTTGCGTTAAATGTTCATCGATCGCTGGCACGCCATCAACATACCGCTTGAGATGTTTACGGAACTGCATCA
>JBNKHS010000281.1:0-6115 GCA_050290485.1 Promineifilaceae bacterium (SeqCode)
ACCAGGGGTAGCCATGTTCCGCACCTGGTTGAATGCGGTGCAGTACTTCTGGAGGATCAAAGTCGGGCATATTATCTGTGGCCCAAAGTTGTCCATTGGCATCCCAGGCGATGTCATAGGGATTGCGTGTGCCTCGTGCATAACTGGTCCAATCCCCTGTATCTGGATTAAAGCGGATGATACTGGCTTCCATGGGATGTAGCTCATCTTGTTGTCCGCTGCCATCTAACTTTTCACCGTGATCGGCACGGGCACCAATGCCAACATAGCCCATCCCATCAGGCCCAAAAGCGATCCCGTTGGCAGAATGGAAGAACGTGTAGCAGCAGGGAATCCCACCAATAATTTGGCGACCATTGGCAATGGAGATTTGGGCTTCACCCCCAACATTTTCGTTACGCAAACGACTAGAAACATACAAATCACTTGTCCCCGGGCGGAAAGCAATTCCTGTCGGTGTGTTAAACCCTGATGCGTAAACACTAGTGCCACCGTTGTCATTCATGGTGTAGATGGTACCTAATTGTACGGCAATGTAGAGTAAGCCATCTGGCCCAAAGGTGATGCTGGTAGGTTGACCATCAACGCGCCCGATGTATTTGACGGTAAACCCTGCGGGGACACGGATGCGATTTTCCCAACCAGCTTTGTCGCCATATTCAGGATAGTTATTGTCTGGAGGGGCGTCAACATTGGTTGAGGGTGGAGGATTAGACACAGGTGGTGCCGTTGGTGCTGCTTCTTCACCTTCACTGGTGGCTGTTGCTTCGGCATCGCTTTCTTCTGTTGGACTGCTTTCAGGAACGGCCGTTTCTGTGGCTTTATCAGTCGGTTCGGCCGTTTCTTCTGGAACGTCCGTTGCTTCTTCGTTGGCAGTTGTTAATGGTGTTGCTGTTGGGGGTTCAGATACGGCCGTGTTGGTGGGCAAAATTTCCGTCGCTGTGGACTCAGAAACGGCCGTGTTGGTTTCGGTTGGTAAAACGTCTGCAACAACCTCTGTTGGCTCTGGTGAGGGAGATTCATCCCCACCACAACTCACAGCAAATATCATTGCAAATATGAACACAAATAAAAAAACTTTTTTCATGGAGTGCAAATTCCTCTCTGCGTTTTAGCTTTCAAACATCGATCAATTGTAAAGATGATGAAACGCTAGAATTTGCCTCTAAATGTATCAAAAAACACAGGAAATTCACCTGTTTTTTGTAAGCTATTATGTGATGCCTTTCGGTATCCCTCGGTTACTTAGGATTAACGATGAAATAGGATATGGAATTGCATCGTCAATTTACAGAAACGGTAAGGAATGACCTCATCCATCTCCTGTAATTTCCGTTCCTTAATCTTCCCATTGGCACTGACTGCCCACAGCTTTATTGTTAGACACCTCTAACCAGCAGCGAATACCCACTTTGCCAGGTAAATAAATGATTGAATGTTGCCCTTCTTCTTCAACCAAGTAAGGAATCGGCCTTTCTGAATTATTTTGTGTACTTCGTTGTGAGGCTACCGAAAAAAGAAGACGATTAAATTGTTGAAGATCATTTGCCTGCAATAGGGATCTATTTGTTGTTATTGAGGATTGAATTGGTTTATCGATTTGATTTGTGAGGCTGGTTGCCTGTTCAGCAGATTGCTCACTTTGATTGGTCTCGGTCGATGGTAAGGTGCGTAGAGCGAGAATAGCGGCTGCTAAAAAGAGAAGCGTTAATAGAATTAGTATGAGTAAAAAAAGACGGTATTGTGGATCAGATCGAGTCATAAGCTTAACAATACAATATTTTGTACTTCAAAAAGAAAGTTGCGTTGTGACGATTGTGAGCTACGAAGTAAACATATAAAATGTCGCAAGTGCATTATTTAAAGATTGTGTGCATTTTGCTCAGAAAAGTCACTTGTAAATTGTAGACGACTCTTCGTATTACGGAACAGATTCTTATTGATGGTTAAGTGATAATTAGTCGTGCTATAATGTTGCGCTTATCTTATACTCAGAAACAGTGATTTGGAGTTTTTATGGCGGACACAACAGCGCAAAATAACAAAAAACAAGCATGGATTGCAGCAATGCGTTTGCGAACGTTACCGTTAGCATTGGCTTGTATTGTCCTTGGTTCATTCTTGGCTGCAGCGGAATTTTTGTTTCGTTGGCCAGTTACGATCTTGTGTATTGTAACGGCCGTTTTTCTGCAAATTCTCTCTAACCTAGCCAATGATTACGGGGATTCTGTCCATGGAGCGGATCATGTTGAGCGAGCTGGGCCTAAACGTGCCGTGCAATCAGGCCAAATCACATCAGACGAAATGAAACGCGCGATGCTTATTTTTGCCCTTCTATCCGCGCTTAGTGGTCTCAGTTTGGTTATTATTGCTTTTGGTTTTGATGCTTTACCTTTGCTTTTGCTCTTTCTTGTGTTGGGAGCGGCTTCTATTTGGGCGGCCGTGAACTATACGGCGGGCAAGAACCCTTACGGATACGCAGGCTTTGGCGATATTTTTGTCTTGGTCTTTTTTGGGTGGGTTGGTGTACTTGGTACCTACTTTTTGCAAGCGCAAACCATTCATTGGTCGCTTTTTTTGCCGGCAACAGCAGCTGGTTTGATGGCCGTTGCTGTCCTGAATGTTAATAATATCCGCGATATTGAGTCTGACGAAAAGGCAGGGAAGCTATCTATTCCCGTGCGCTTAGGCGCTTATCGCGCGCGAATTTATCATTGGACGTTATTAACGGTTGCTTTCTTTGTGGCTGGTACTTACGTTATTGTGACTTATCAATCTCCTTGGCAATTTTTATTTGTCCTTTCACTGCCACTTATATTGCGTCATGCAACGGCCGTTACTAAAACCTACGACCCCCTTGCGCTTAATCCCCTCTTAAAACAGATGGTGATTACCGCCTTGGTGTTTGATATTTTGCTAGGTTTGGGGCAAGTGATTGGGTAACGAAGACAGTCTTTCATTTGCTGGAATAAAAATTGATAGGTTAGATTGGTTTGAATCTCCAATCCCTATTCCCTATTCAAACTCTCTAACTGTTCACTATCCCGAATGCGCGAAATACCTCCACCCCCTTCAATGCTTCGCCCCCCGCCAAAATCACGAAAATACGGTTCATTAATGATTTGTGCACGATAAGAGGCAAAAAGGGTTGTGGGCAAGCAGGTAAGCAGTGGTGAAAAACATTCGTGGGGAGAAACGGCCGTTTCTAACACGAAATCCTTATCATCTGCCATGGCCAAAGTAGAAGCCGTTGGAGCCACAATGACAACCCGTCTCCCGATCTGTTTGGCCGCTGTCGCTACCTCCAATGCCCGACTTTTGTCCCAATGACCAGCACTGATTATAAATGTTGGGGTTGCTCTTTCACGCCCAAAATATTGCAAATGAGCCCACTCTTCCACATCTTGGGCGATGGCGATGTCCCCACTGGCTTCTAATAATTTTGCTGCGGAAAAGAGAGCTGTGCCGTAATTAGGCCCAGAACCGCAAAAGACAAAATGCTGCGCTTTTTGCCATTCTGCGGCCATTCGCATAGCCGTGCTATCACTCTTGGCAATGGTTTCTTCCATCATATCTGCCATAGATGCCAGTTCGCGACGTATTTGGTTGACCTTAGTTTTGCTTAAATAGCCACGATATTCGCCAAGTTGAAGCGCGCACAAATATAGCGACAATTGAGAAGCAATATAGCTGCGTGTGCCGGGGACAATCATTCCTTGTAATTCATCAGGTAATGGCGGAACGGCCGTTTCCATGATTAAATCGGCTACTTGAGCCAATGCGCTGTTGAGGTTGCCTGTAAGTGCTATGGTAACGGCTTTCGCTTGGCGCGCCATGCGCATCGCCTCCACAGTTCGGCTGGCAGACCCGCTAACCGAAACGGCGATGACCAAGTTTGTGCCACGCCCACTCTCTGGCAAATAGCCTGCCTTATAGCGCGCAAATTGCATCGCACTCATTGCTGTACAAGGTAATCCCGCGAACTGTTCAAAAGCCAATTCTGCATTTAGGGGAGCATGGTGACTGTCACCACATCCTGTTAAGTAAACGCGCTCTACTTTTTGTGCAAGATCTGGTGTGATTGTGTGGCGAACGGCCGTATAAAACGGATCCATCGTGTCCCGTACCAATTCAGGTAATGTGTCGACTTGTTGCTGAAGTGGGGAATGCATAGCTACCTCTGAGATAATGAATGATGAAAAAAGTGGGTTATTTTGTTGTTTCGACACGCTGCCACAGTTCAGATAACGGCCGTTTACGTATACGCACTTGCCAAAACACCAAAAGCCATAGATGAATACGCGCCACAAAAAGTTGTAACGTCCACCAAGCCTCTCGGGGCGAATTGGCAAACTTTAAGGCCAAAAGTGTCCCTTTCTGTGCTTCCAACTTTGGGTTGCGCATCTGATATGGTGAGTTGCGCACATAATCTTGCGCGTAGCCACCAGCAGAACGTACCTTTTGCCGCAACCAATCCTCGTAGGTCGTCGGATATTTAATGTACACTTCTGCTGCTGGTGCATAACGAACAGCGTATCCTTGTTCTGCAATACGATGTGATATAACTGCATCTTCAGCTAAAGCATTTTCAGGAATGTGCGGCATAAGCGCCTTACGATAAGCAAATAAATATCCAGAGCAGAGCAAAAATTCTTGCTTTGCGTCATATACCAGCCGTGTTTGATGTGCGCCCTCCAAAAGCAAGTGAGACCAATATCCCAACTTTGTGTGCCGTGGGCTAATACTTATGGGATGTCCTGTTACTGCGCCAACTTGGGGATTATTGAAATGATTGAGGAGCTGAGCAATGGCATTGTCACCAATATAAACATCTCCATCACTGAGCACGACAATATCATATTGTGCAGCTTGTAAACCACAATTTAAAGCTGCTGGTTTCCCAATTCCTGGATCGTGGATTTGTTTTATTTGAGGGTAATTTGTGGTGTACTGGTGAATAACGGCCGTTGTTTCCGCATCTGGGGCAATAACCAATAGTTCTGCATTTTGGGGGAGTTGGGGCAATATCGCTTCAATGGCCCGCCCAATCGTTTTTGGCTCTTTGTAAGCCGTGAGCAACATGGTGATCATGGCGGCAATTATAGCCAAGATACTGTAGGATGAAAGATAATTAAAAAATGGGTTAGATAGCGCAAATAGCTGTCCATGCCGTTAGAGTCTATCTAACCCAACGACTTTAACTTTCCGCTTCCCAAACTTCTGGATCATATGCAGGCAATTCACAACGCATTGGCTTGGTCTTGCGCTCACCCAGCGCATATGAGGCCTGCATCAAGGTGTGAATTTGCGAGGTTCCTTCATAAATAACAGCACTTTTGGTGTTGCGCAAATGACGCTCCACATTGTACTCATCCGAATAACCGTATGCGCCATGAATTTGTACGGCATCATCTGCACAACGACGGGCCGCGTCCGTACAATACCATTTGGCCATGCTTGTTTCCCGTGTATTACGAATCCCCTGGTTTTTGAGCCAGCCCGCTTTCCACACCAGCAGTTGCCCAATGTCAATGCTTTGCTGCATATGGGCCATCATTTGCCGTACGAGTTGATATTCGGAAATTGGTTTGCCAAAAGTTTTCCGCTCATTCCCATAGGCAATCGATTCTTCAAGACATGCTTTCATGATGCCGACTGCACCTGCTGCCACCCCATAACGGGCATTGTCCAGGGCACTCATCGCAATCTTGAACCCTTCTCCTTCTTCGCCTAAACGATGCGTTTTGGGTACACGCACGTCAGCCATATTAATCCAACCGGTGTTGCTGGCATGAACCCCCATTTTGCCTTCTATGGTGCCTGTCGTTAGACCTTTCCACCCCTTTTCTAAGATAAAAGCGGTGATGCCCCGTGAGCCTTTTTCTGGATCTGTTTTGGCAAAGACCAGAAAACGATCAGCGATATCGGCCAAGGTGATCCACATTTTTTCCCCGTTAAGGATGTAATCGTCGCCATCTTTACGCGCACGGCTGCTCATACCAGCTACATCGGAACCTGCCCCCGGTTCGGTCAGGCCGAAGCAAGCCATTTTTTCACCTGTGGCCAGTGGTGGCAGGAAGGTTTGTTTTTGCGCTTCGGTGCCCCATTGGAAAAT
>JBNKHS010000282.1:0-6077 GCA_050290485.1 Promineifilaceae bacterium (SeqCode)
TTAGATATTGCCACCACAGATATTCAGCGTGTTGGCGTTTTTGATTACTTCATCAATCGTGCGGGAGCAGAGGCACAGGGAATCGAACTTCCGGCATCTTTAGTTGAGCGCGCCATCGATCAGACACCGGAGGATTTCGCAGGTGGTGAAGAAGCGATGGAAGAAGAGAAGGGCGAATTTACCATCGGTATGATGGTCATCGCTTCTGTGCCTGCATTGGAGTTGGTGCAAGACTCTTTTATTGAAGCAATGGCTGATGGCGGCTATGTAGAAGGAGAGAACCTGACCATTATTCGGGGTAATGCGGAAGGAGATATTGCGACGCTAAACACCATCGCCCAACAGTTCATCGATGAAGGAGTTGACCTCATCGTCACGACGAGCACGCCAGCAGCCCAGGCCGCATTGAACGCGACGCAAGACATGACAGAACCAATCCCGATCATATTCACTACGGTTACCGATCCTTATGCGGCTGGAATTGCTGCCGCCCCAGATGACCATCCCGCCTGGATGACTGGCTCTCAAATGTTCCCGCCGCTTGAGGAAACGTTTGACACGATGTTGGAAATCAATCCAGACGTGGCAACCCTTGGTTTTCTTTATAATCCAGCTGAAGCCAACTCTGTGGCTCAAAAAGAGGTGGTGGAGCAAATTGCAGCTGACCGGGGCATTGCTTTGGAATTTGCTACCGTGAGTAACAGTTCAGAAATCAAAACGGCGGCAGAGTCATTAGCCGCTTTAGGCATTGATATGTTCTATTTTACTCAGGATAGTACCGTGTCTTCTGGCTCAGAGGCGGTTGTACAGGTGGCCAATGACAATGGTATTCCAATTATTACCAATGACATTCCAACAGTAGCGAAGGGTGGTTCGGTAGCGGTTGGTGCCTCTTTGCGTGAAGACGGCCGTCAATCTGGTGAAATGGCTGTTGGCTTCCTTGATGGCACCTTAGATATTGCCACCACAGATATTCAGCGTGTTGGCGTTTTTGATTACTTCATCAATCGTGCGGGAGCAGAGGCACAAGGGATTGAGTTACCTCAATCTCTGATTGATCGTGCTATTGATCAGACTCCCTAATTCTGAACTGATTGGCAAGCTACATGAACAAACATCTCGTGTAGCTTGCCCTTTAATTTTGATGAAGATTTGTTGTTAATTAAAAGGATTAAAATTGAACAATTCACTTAATTCTTACTGATTTGTTGTCAACGTGAGCATATTATTCATGGATATTAAAAGGAACAGAATATCTATGAATTGTTTTTGTCGTCGCTTATGGGTTGTTGTAGTTGGAACGGCCGTATCCCTTTTTGCAATTATATTTTTGAGCAATAACATAAATTCAACCTACGCCAATAGTGACAGCGATGATTTTGGCTATGGTCTAAGCGTTGCCTGGCCTGCGGTTTCAGAAGTACAAGCAATGGGCTTTAACTGGATTCGTGTGTTTGATCCGCCGAACACAAGACATCCAGTCAATGTGTTATTGCGCGTAGACATTAATGCTGGCCATCTAAATGACATCAACGGCTTTGGTGACAGCATTCAGGCCTTAGCGCAATCCCAAAAAGGGTATGTCAATGCTTACGAACTAGGCAACGAAGTGAACTTAGATGCCAGTTATGGCTGGGCAGCGCCACCCAACGCGGCGCAGTATGCCACCCTACTTTGCGAAGCATACGGTCGTGTCAAAGCCGTCGATCCCGATGTCATTGTTGTTTCTGCTGGTTTAGCTCCTGTGGGGCGTGTTTCCGGTAACTGGCATGGCCATCCCGGTCACAATGGTGCATATCAGGATGATCGTGAATATATGAAGGAGTTTCTTGATGCAGGTGGTGGGGCTTGTTTCGATGTGTTTGGTTACCATCCATTTGGTTACAGCGCTGACTTTGATGCTCCCCCAGATCAATGGTCTGCAGATCCCACACAAAATTGTACCAACGGTTTTTGCTTTCGTGGTTTAGAGAAGATTTATGAGATTTTACAATCACGGGGCTTGGGGCATAAACAAATCTGGGGCACCGAATATGGTTGGTTAACCATGCCACCTGATCAATGCACAAATGATGGCAGTTGGGACGGCCGTTTCTGGCAAATCGTCAGCGATGAAAAACAAGCTGAAAATTTGATGGGTTCCTTTTTGTATGCACGTGAACATTACCCTTGGATCGGTGCCTTGTTCATCTTTAATTACAATTTTAATGAAGCAGGTTGGTATGGGGAATGTGAACAAATGCGTTATTACAGCATTAAAAATCGACTGGCCCAAACAACGCTGGCCGAAATGCCTAAAATTGCCAATCCTGAAGTAGGCGAACTGCTGGTACAGCCACCATCCTTCACCCGCATTCTTTCTCCTGACCAACAACCATTTAGCATCACAATTCCCTTCACCATTGAAAATGAGGGAGATTGGAGACGAACGTATGAAATCGAGGTTGGTCCCAATACAGAAGTTGATTTAAATCTGAGTGGTCCGCTAAATGGCAATTTATACGGCCGTTTTTCCAGCAACCGCACCCTGCAAATCGAAACCCCCATTTACCCACCCGGTAACTACAGCAACACCATCCAAATTACCGATACAGTTCCTGGCTTGGGCAGCAGCGACACGCAAACCATTCCCATCAACATCTTCATTTGGGAAGAAACTTATCAAACTCATTTACCAATTGTCATGAAGCAATAACGGAATTATCAGGATATTCTGTTAAACTATCCCCATCTTTAAATTAAATTTGTAGGGGCTTCCTACCGGGAAGTCCCATCTCATTCAAATCGATCATGAACTTTGCTGAATCAAATACCGTAAAAATAGAGCGACTTCGTGCTGAACTGCGTGAAATTCACCAAAGTATCAAAACAGCTGAAACCGAATTAGACACACAATTTGCCGACATCGAGGCGTTTGAGCTTGAATTTGAGGCCAACTTAGGCCCTTTGGTTGATCAACTTAGCTTGCTAGAGGCAGAAGTTGACGCATACATGGTACAGATTAAGCAGATGCGTCACGAGCAACATTTTGATGGCAGCTATCGCCCTGTTGAAGAACAGTTTCGGCGTACTTGGGAAACCCCACCCATCAATAACAAAAAGAAAGAAGCGCCGTCTGCACCACTTCCTCCTGAACAATCGCAAGCCAGTAAGGCGGAGATTAAACGACTATATCGTCAGTTGGCCCGCAAATTCCACCCTGACTTAGCTGAGAGTGATGGCGAACGTATTTTTCGTACAGAAAAGATGCGCGCCGTCAATGACGCTTATCGCGCTGGCAGTATGGTGGAATTGATGGCCCTGGCGGATGAATTGGAAAGTCGGGAAAAGCAGGTGGAGGAGAAACGGCCGTCTATCACGGACAGCCAAACCGAAAAACAAATGATACAAGCTTTAGAACAAGAACTCATTCGTTGTCAACGCAAACTACGCCACCTCGATAACCAACTGCGCAATCTACATAATCGCCCTATAGTAGAACTGATGGTCGATATTAAATTTGGTAAACGACAAGGTCGCGACATCTTTGCTGAAATGCGTTCTGAACTGGAGCGCAAAATCGCCAAAAAAACTGTTGAACGCGACATGATCAAATCCCAATTCGACAATCTAAACCGATAGTTTTTTCTTAAAGTTTCAATCCCCAATCTTTAATCTCAATTTCTCTTATCACTTTATATTTTTAGCTCCATTCCCCCGATTTTTGACAATCCCAAACCCCCAAGATACACTATTTGTGAAAAATGTCATAAATAGCACTCGCCCCATTGATGACATTGTAATATACTTAAGGACTTGAACATAAATGGATAAATTGGGATGAAAAATGCCCAAAAATTCAGTGGGAGAAATACCATTGAAAAATCCAGATACAGAACTGTATTGGGATTCCACTTATGCCATTGTCTTGGCGTTAATGGAACATCATCCTAATCAGAAAATCGACGAATTAGGTCATGATGATTTGGCCAAATTGGTTGAAGCATTACCCGGATTCAATGACGATCCAACCATCGTCACCAATCGAATCCTAGAAGAAATATTAATAGTTTGGTACGAGGAGGCATCGACCCTATGACAAGTCAAACTGGCGCGTCTGCAGGCTCCGATATCGCAGTCCCTGAAGAATTAAGTCAAAATGTGGCTATAACCAGTATCGCCAAAATACTCGATCCTGTTTATAACTGGGGACGCCGAAATTCAGTTTGGCCAATGGTGTTTGGCCTAGCATGTTGTGCAATTGAAATGATCTGTACAGCAGCAAGCCGTTACGATTTAGCCCGTTTCGGTATGGAAGTATTCCGTGCAACCCCACGGCAATCTGATTTAATGATTGTGTCTGGAACCGTCACCAAGAAAATGGTTCCCACAATTGTACGTTTGTACAACCAAATGCCTGAACCCCGTTATGTGATGAGCATGGGGGCTTGTGCATCTGGTGGTGGCCCATTCAAAGAAGGATACAATGTCGTTGATGGTATCGATAAATTTTTACCAGTTGACGTTTACGTGCCTGGATGTCCACCAACTCCACAAGCACTTATCAACGGATTGATCGCTTTGCAAGAAAAAATCGATCAACAATCCCTTGCGAATGTGCCATGGTACAGCAAAAAAGGCGACGATTTCACCGGGCTTGTTCCTGTTCCTGTATTAGGACCAGATCTCGTTGATGTTCGTCAATTAGACCTTATTAAGGCAGAGGCCGCTAAAGCAGAAGTTGCAACAGTAGAAGAAGAAACGGCCGAACCTGTAGAAGCCGCTGCATAATTAAGAGAATCTCGCTAAATTAATTATTTTAAGAAGAGCGAAGAAGGATCACACATGAGCGAAATGACACTTGACGCACCACAAGAAGAGGGTGCTCCAAGCGTGAGCGATAATCCCGTAGAAGCCGCTATCGCCCGCCTCAAAGAAAGATTCCCCGAAGCCGTTGCTGATGACGAGCGCGACGGGTATGAGGGCATTATGGTCAATGCAGATCAACTGTTAGAAGTTGCCCAAGCATTGCGTGATGACCTTGGTTTCAACTATCTCAGTAGCGTTACTGGGGTTGACCAAATCGAAGATAACAAAATGGAAGTGGTTTACCACACCTACAACCTTGACCAAGGGGGTGGTTCCGTAACCATGCATGTGCAGGTTGACCGAGACAATGCGTCTGTGCCTTCATTGATGCCTTTATGGCCCGGTGCAGATTTGCAAGAGCGGGAAGCATGGGACTTGCTTGGTATCCATTTTGAAGGCCATCCAGACTTACGCCGTATTTTGACTTGGGATGAGTTTGAAGGCCACCCACTTCGTAAAGATTGGAAAGAGGCTTTCTACGAAGAAGATGTTAAACCATTTGGTACACGTTGGCCGGGTGGTGCAGTCAATCGTGCCGAAGAACACAATCCTTTTGGTAAAAATGTGCAATATCCTGCTGGATGGGTTCCAACGGGGAAAGAATATGATGTAGAAACCTACATGTATCCCAAAGAGCCCGCTCATCGTACCGATGAATCTACGCGGATGAAAACCGATAAAATCACAGTCAATATTGGTCCACAACATCCCTCAACACATGGTGTGTTCCGTATGGTGGTCACCCTCGACGGGGAAACAGTGGTTGAGTTGAAACCTGTAATGGGCTATTTGCACCGCAACCATGAAAAGATTGGCGAACGCAATACCTTCATTCAGAACATTCCCTACACCGACCGCCTTGATTACCTCAGCTCCATGAGTAACAATCATGGCTACGTATTGGCTGTTGAAAAGTTTATGGATTCTCAAGTTCCAGAACGAGCTGAATGGATTCGCATCCTCATGGTAGAACTGACTCGTATCTGTAACCATTTGTGGGCGCTGGGCTTCTTGCTTAACGACTTGGGTGCATTGCAAACTCCGATGCTTTTCTACTACCTAGAACGAGAATTGATTCTTGACTTCTTTGAAGCAGCTGCTGGTTCACGCATGATGTGTAATTATATGCGTTTTGGTGGTGTTGCTTACGATTTGCCCGCCGATGTACGTGGTCAAGAAACAATGCAGTTCTTGCATGATTTGATTTATGAAAACATTCCAAACGTACT
>JBNKHS010000283.1:0-6025 GCA_050290485.1 Promineifilaceae bacterium (SeqCode)
CCTTGACTTCTGATTGTTGGTCGACTTTCCAACTCTCATCCATTTTGCTTTCGCGCACAGATGTGATTTTGGCATTGAATTCAATATTCCCCTCATCGACCGTGATGTACGGGATGGGGATCATTGTTAAGAAGGGGACTGATAGTTTGAAGTCTTGCGAACGGCCGTTTTCATCTTTCCGTGCAAATTGGAAATTGGCGTAGTTAACCCCTTTAATATGGCCATCAGCGTCTAACTGAAAGCCAACTTGTTTTATAAAATCGGCCGTGGCAATTGCAGATTTAGCTTGTGCTTCCACAATTGCATTGAGTGGACCACCAATTAAATTAGAAAAATCAAGACTCGAAATTTCTTGTGATTCTTCAGACATTATGAACTCTCCTTCGTTTATGCATTCTGTTTCGGGTGCTTTTGCTACAAAAGCCGCACCTGCACCTAACATCGATTGCTTTTCTGCTGAAAAGTTGGCAAAATCGGCATCCAATTCCACGGTAACTTTTTCACCATCTTTTGGTTGTTCTTTGATTTTGCCGAACTTTGTTTGCCCAATATAGAATTCCCAATCTTTTTCGATATCATCGACCGTGTTTAATTTTAAAGTTCTGTCATTGGTGCCCTTGGCATCCGTGAACTCTTCAATGACACCTGATACGGCATTTACCCCACTGACTTGTCGTTGGGTGATCACGTTTTCCATGATATCGAGTAGACGCTCGGTGCCACGAGGCATGTCTGCATTGCGGACCTTTACAAACACATGCATGTCATAGCTGCGTTCGATTTTTGCCGTATCGGATTTTTGTTGCTGGTAAGAGGTTTGTGTATTCAACGAGGCTCTTACCCACCAACCGCCACTGGCAGAGCTTTGCACATCTTGTTTAAAATTACTATCTGTCTTTTTCTCGCGCACAGAGGTGATTTTGGCGTTGAATTCAACCGACGCCTCATCAACGGTGATGTAGGGGATAGGAACCATGGTCAAAAAAGGAACTGCAAGTTCAAAATCCTGTGTTTGACCTTGTTCATTTGTTTTCTCATAGCGGAATTTGACATTAACGACATCACCTTTGTCGTCGAAACCGACATCCTTGATGAAATTAGCGGTTGTAATCGCTGATTTGGCTTGTGCTTCAATGATTGCACTGAGGGGGCCACCAATTAAATTGGCAAAGTCTAAACTGGCAAGTTCTTGCCCTTCTTCGGCCATAACAGATCTCCTTATATGAATACAGGTAGCAAAAAATAAAATGAATCGATTCCAGCTAACACATGCTCAGCTAGCTTTTTGTCGATTTTGTAGAAGAAACCTCTTTGGCTTTGCTTGTTCCAAAAGAGGTTTCTATAAGCTGAATATATTCATTATGGGATGGGATCGTCAGCAGATCGTCAGCGTTGGTTTATGGCAAACTGCCAGGGTTGGGGAAAGGCCAGTCACGGAAATCGACTGAGCAATCATCGGTATCGATGTTGTGGGGGAAGCGTTCGAGGCTGTGGTTGGATGTAGTGACAAGTGGGCAAGCGATGACGCCGGGATAGTTGCCTGAGCCGTAGGTGACAACATCAACAACTTGATTGTTGGCGTCACGCAAAATTACTTCATCGCCACCGTTGGCGAGTTGCAGCAAGGCGTTGGGATCACCCCAAGCCAAATCATCAATGAGATCGGGAACGGTGGGATCGGTATTTAAAATCTCGAAGTCAGGGTTCTTGCTGTGTTCTGCTTTGAAGGCTGTGGCTGAGGTGGCGATGACGAGGGTTGCGTTTGGTGCAATGGTTGTGCCGCTGGGGAAGCGCCGCACATCTTCAAAATCAGTTGTGTTGACAGCATCGCCAATGGTGTAGTTTGTTATGTCAATAATTTGATTGGTGGGATTAACCAGTTCGATGAATTCGGCATCATCTTGGCCAAAGGGATCGTACAAAACTTCGCTGATGAGAATATGTTGTGCCGGGCCGATGTAGTTGTTGAGGATGATGGGAAGATGCACGTCATATCCCCAATCGGCAAGGAACATTTGGGCAAGCAAATTATATGCCTCATCGGACTGCACTTGCAGAGCGAGTTCGCGGTTGCCTTTGTTAGAGAGTTCAGTGCCATTTATGCTGCCGACGTGGATATATCCTTGTCCTTCAATGTTAGCAACGACCATCTTATTGTGGATGCCTAGTCCTGCAGGATTAGCGAGTTTACAAGAGAGAGTGAGGACTTCAGTGGTGGCGATTGTATTGACATAACTGCAGGTGGCAGTGTTGCTGGTGGCTGAGTTGGGATTATCGAAGAAGCTGTCGAGGAGAAGGCGCACATCGGCGCCACGACGGGCAGCAGCAATGTAGGCTTCGAGACGGGGATTGGGGTCATCGGTGGCGTTGGATGAGGTTGTTCCCCAATACGGCCGTTCCGTGAGCTGTTGCACCCAAACTGTGTCACCATTTCCGGCTCGATTAATTAAACCGAGCAAACCATCTGCATCGCGTAAGCTATTTTCGGGAGATTGCAGCAGTTCAAACGCAAATTTACCCTGAAGTGTTGTTGGTGATGGGTAGCGAACGGTATAGGTGATGCCTCCTGTTTCGGGGTTGGGGATAAAGCCAGGGTCAAGGGGCTCAAGGGTTACGGTTGCGCTGAGAATATCTTGATGATCGAAGTCAAAATCATCATTGAAGATGGCTTGTACGTGAGCGACAACGGACGGAGCATCAGTAACCAAGACGACCCCACGTCGCCCCCAGGTGCCATCACTTTTGTCATCGGATGGGAGGCTGTTGGGGCTTAGATTTTCGCTGGAAATGATGACCCGTTTGCCGTCGATGAGAATGAATTTGGCGTGCATAAATTTGTAGCGATCATGGACGTTGTTGCTATCATCTGCAATCATAAACCAGCAGGCATCTTGGCTGGTTTTGAGCTGTTGGCAGATGTAATTTTCTTGCGCTGGCACGCCACCGGGAGGGCCACCTTCCATGAGGAGTGTCACGGCTACGCCTCGATTTTGTGCTGTTTTCAGTGCGGTCATGATCGCCAAATTTTCAAAGGTATGGCTCTCAATTTGGATGCTCGTTTGCGCAGAGTCGATTTGGGCAAGAATCGTTTCATAAGCGTTGTCGGGGGCGATGGCGATGGTGAGGGTGGCTGTTTCTGTTATTTCTGCTGTTTGGAAAAAATGATCCACATTCCAACCGGGATAGCGCACTTTACGGCCGTTTATAGGATCATCACTTCCTTGTGCCCAATCTGCAGCTGTGTTCGTGTCAGGGATAGGGAGCCCGGTAATTTGATCACGAATGCGATACAGGATCTGCCCTTCAGATGCAAAGACGGAGGAAATGGTGTAGGGAAATACGGCCGTTCCTGACCAACCAGTTTGAGCATTGTTCCCATTTTCATAAACAACAGTATCTTGCAATACATCACTGTCATCTTTTAGAACTACTTCGTCGCCACTATTGGCAAAACCGGGCCACGTACCACCCAAATTAAGAGCTTGCTCACTGCTTTGTACAAAAAGATCGGGGTAGAAACCGAACTGTTTGAAAAAGGATTCACGGTCTTTGGTTAGCCAGACCATTGTTTTTGCAGGCATGATTGTTGTTGCTGAAATGATTGTGGTACTGCTGTTGTCGCTCAACTGCCAATTAGTTATGTCAATAGAGTGGTCGCTGATATTGATGAGACGAACTGCTTCATCAGGTTCGCCACTTTCGTAGCCATCGTAATAGACTGCGTCAATGAGAATGGGGTTTGTGGGGTCAGCATTGGTGTGGTGGGCCAGGGTGATGAGTAGGGTGAGCAGAAAAACGGCCGTACTGAACGGAACAAGAATACGCTTGATCATGACTTCCTCCCTTAGGGGTAGCATAATGCATGCAAACACGAGCGGCGATAAACCTTGTGTTGACATAAATATTTGGTTAGTTTTACTACAAATACAGGTGCAAAACGCCCGCAAAGTATCGTAGAAAAAGAAAAAAACGCAAGTAAAAGAACCTGTCACCTAACACCATCATTCTATAGACAAAATTCGTTTACATACATTTCTACTGAGAGCCACAACGTGTGGTTGATTCTTTTTATGTTTGCAACGATCAAGAACTCGTTGCGTAAGGTGGTTTGTTAAAAACAACAATGAGGTGAACCCAAACAATGACAACATTAAACAAAACCGTTAGTAAACCAAAAACAATATTGATCTTTTGCGGCACGATCATCTTCGGCTTTATTTTATTTGTTATACCAAACGTATTTTTTGGCGTGACCAACGCGAATGGTGGTCTTATCGGCCTAAATTTATTATGGTATGCTCTTTTCCAATTGATAACTGTCTGTTTGTTGATTTATTTTTCGCTTCGTGCACTGGGTAAAACGTTTAAAGATATTGGTTGGTCTTGGGTCAATTGGCCCAGAGATATATTGCTGGGCACGTTGGTTGGTCTGGGATGGGCAACAATACAATTTATATGGCTAATTCCGAATACAGGCGGGGCGGCACGGGCAGATATTACGCAAATGCTAGCGATGATGGATGGAACCGTTATTGGGTTAATTTCTTACGTTGCCCTAGGCGTGATGGGTGGCGGAATTACAGAGGAAGTCTTCAACAGGGGTTATTTCATCAATGTCCTAAAAGATGTCTTTGGTAATCCACAGGTGGGGTTATGGGTATCGGCAGTGTTGTCCATTCTGTTTTTTGCTTTGGGACATTTACCTACTAATGCGATTGAATGGGTAGATATTATGGTTCCGACCATTGCCTACACATTGTTATTTGTGTTTACAAGAAGGTTAAGTGCGTCAATCTTTGCGCACGGCATTTATAATATGACCATCATTTTGTTGGTGTATTATATGTATTATTAGTTTCATTTTTTTACATACCCCAATTTATTTTATTTGTGCCAGAGTATCAGATGAGAGATAGGATGAACAAATTCTGTTGTGAGGCAAAGCTCGTTAAAATTGGGGGCTATGTGTTTAAAGCCATTTCTGCTAAATAAATTAGGATGTTTGAGAACGCTTGTATTGTTCATGGTGTGGCTCGTCGTTGGCTTGACTGCTTGTGAACGGCCGTCTGCCGAGCCACAATTTGCGGTGATCAATCCGCCCATGGAATCGGTGCAAAATTTGACGCCTACACCAACCTTGGCACCGACAAAAAGCGCAACGGAAGTAGCGCAAAGCTTGGCAACGGCAACAGTTATCCCCGCGACAAGGACACCTGTATTCACGCCAACGCCTTTTTATACTGGTGAGTTATCTCCACCATGCGGGTTATCGTTACCCATTTTGCCGACAAACGTAGAACCGACAGATACGGCCGTAAATGAGGATGAAAATCTTATCGCCCAAATTCGCGCAACCATTCCTGATACAGCTCAACCCGCTTTGCAAAGATTATTGGCTGCGCCGGAGTCGGTGGGGTTGGTTGCCTATCGCCTGGGAGATGAAGCGAACGGTATCTATTGGAATGCAGATACGCAAATGCCGCTAGCCTCTGTGTCTAAAGTGATTCATTTAGTCGCTTATGCAGAAGCTGCGGCAGCAGGGCAGATTGATCCAACAAGTATTGTCACAGTCGGAGATATTGAGCATTACTATCTGCCGAATTATGATTTGGGGGCACACAATCGCGCCTTGGATGAATTGGAAGCCCAAGAACGATTGCTAGAAAATCCAGCACGGATGCAATTAGAAGATGTGCCCTGGATGATGACCCGTTTTAGCTCCAATGCAGCAACAGATTATTTGCATATGTTATTGGGGCAGGCGCGTGTTGAACAAACGGCCGTTTCTCTCAATCTTACTCAGCAAACAGCCCCATGTGCATGGATTGGGCAATTTTTGGCGATGGGGAACCATATGCGACAAGGATTTTCAGATCGGCAAGCCGTCTTAAATTATGTAGAAAATCCTGAATTTTACGGTGCTGATGCTGCCTTATTCGCGGACGCTTATAGCAACAGCGATATTTTCCGTAGGGAAGATAACAATTGGCACAGGCAAACAAGACGTCCGTCCGTGGACACACAA
>JBNKHS010000284.1:0-6014 GCA_050290485.1 Promineifilaceae bacterium (SeqCode)
TAGACAGTTCCACCATCGTCATTTGGAAACCGCCATCACCAGCAACAACCCAAATCTCTTCTTCAGGCACACCCATTTGGGCTCCAATTGCAGATGGAAGTGCATACCCCATTGTGCCCAATCCACCAGAAGTTAAAAGACTCCGTTTTTTGGTGTGATGATAATATTGTGCTTCCCACATTTGGTGCTGCCCCACATCGGTCACGATGGTCGCATCCCCTTCATCAGTAGCGTGCCACAAGCTGCGCAAAACGTAAGGTGCAATAAGCTCATCTGTCTCTTGCGCCAAAATGTCACGATACCCAGTTTCCATTTTCCACTCAGCAATTTGTTCATGCCATGCAGGATGCTCATTGGAATCAACTTGGGGCAACATCGCCCGTAAGGTCAACAAAGCATCGCCAATCACGGGGGTATCAATGGTGATGTTTTTGCCCATTTCGGCTGGATCAATATCTGCATGAATGATTTTTGCTTTGGGGGCAAAAGTATCGAATGCTCCAGTCAAACGGTCGTCCAAGCGAGCGCCAACAGCAAACAACACATCACATTCTTGCAAAGCGTAATTACAGTATGCTTCCCCGTGCATGCCACCCCAGCTAATAGAAAGGGCATGGGTTGATGGGAAGGTGCCAATACCGAGCAAACTCGTGGCCACAGGGATGTTGGCTTTTTCCGCCAATTGTCGTAGCTCTTGTTCCGCATGAGCAATGGAAACACCCTGTCCCGCAATGATCACTGGTTTTTCAGCATCATTGAGCAGTTGTGCCGCCCGTGAAACGGCCGTTGGATCCGGTGCGTTCAAATTGGGATTATAGCCAGGCAGATTCACTGTCTCAGGATAGCTAAATTCCATTGACGCTTGTTGTACATCTTTACAAATATCAATCAATACCGGACCCGGGCGACCCGTCCGCGCAATGTAAAACGCTTCCTTGATCGCGTCGGGCAACTCTTTGATGTCCGTGATCAGGTAATTGTGTTTTGTGACAGGCAAACTGACCCCTTGCACATCCGCTTCTTGGAACCCATCACGACCCAGCAACGATGTTGGTACTTGCCCTGTAATGGCCACAATTGGTGTTGAATCCATATAGGCTGTTGCCAACCCGGTAATAAGATTGGTTGCCCCGGGACCAGATGTAGCGATGCAGACGCCTACCTTGCCAGTTGCCCGTGCATACCCATCCGCCATATGTGATGCCCCTTGTTCATGGGTCACCAGCACATGATGGATTGGGTATTCGTACTTTGCTAAATCATCATACGTAGGAAGAATAGCACCACCGGGAAGCCCAAATACCACTTCCACACCTTCAGCCATTAAACTTTCCCAAATGATTTGACCACCAGTTTTCATCTCACTCATATGATTCTCCTTTCCTTATGGGGGAGCATTAACCCAATCTGAGTTAACTTCTGGAAATTTTTTGAATATATATTTGCTTTAGAAAAAGAAAAAGGCAGAAAGCTGATTGTTTGCTTTCTGCCTTTAGGGAAGACACGGTTGGTTGACATGCGAGTCTGCTGAGATGAAGTCTGAGATGCGGGTGCGGCAGGTGTTGGGGAAACGGCCGTATCCGCAGTACACATCGTGCTTTCCGTCATATTCATTCGTTGCATCATCAGTTTGTAATTGTTCATTCGACTCACAAATTCAATTAAAAATTTTGGGAAAAAAAAAGCCACCCTGTTGGGCGGCTTTGTAAACTCAGTGTACCTTAGTTAGCTTTCGCTTTCACCCAACAACCATTGCATCCTTATGGCTAATAATAAGGACGACAATAATAAGAATAAGTGAAAGGCTAAGTAAGTTAATCATTTAAAGTTTAATTCTCAAAAAAACAAGACGCATCCTTTGCGCCATGAATTATATGTAGTGTACCAATGTTCAAGCCAGATGCAAATTTACAAAAGTACTGCAAGATCTTTTGTGAAATTTGTACAAATCATACAAATAAAAAATTTTGCGCCTTTTCTATGGCAAATTGATGATTTGCCTAAAAAGCGAAAAGACCGGCTAACCGGTCTTTTCTTCCCACTATTTCCCACTGAACCGCGCATTTCAGCACAAGTCAATTTAGATTATAGGTGTGATAGGTACACTTTTCTATAGCAAAGTTGCCAGAATCCACCGCTATTCCATTTGTAGAAAGTGTACAGATGACACTCACTCCCCAAATAAAAAAACGGATAATTGGCAATTATCCGTTTTTCATTATCCATTATTCGTTTGTAATAACCCGTCCTAAAGAAGCTTTAAGCCAAAGAAAGCGATCATTTATCAGGTCGTAATTGCCACAGCTTCAAAGCCAAATGGATTCCCATGCGCATATTCGATTGGTTCAAATCATGTTTGGTCAGCTCTTGAATACGCTCAAGGCGATAAAGCAATGTATTGCGGTGGATGAATAAAGATTCGGCCGTTTGGCTGATGTTGCCATGATGGGCAAAATAGGCATCCATCGTTTGTACAAGTGTACTGTTATGCTTATCATCATACGCAACCAAAGGTCCAATGACTTGATTGGTAAAATCACGTACAGCAGGGATTTCTTCCAATTGACCTAGCAATTTATAAACACCTAAACTGCTAAATTCGACAACCTCACCCAACTGCAAACGATCGCCTAATTGCATTGCTTGTAATGCTTCATTGTAAACCCTTGGCCAATCATTCAATGTTTGTGCAGGACCGCTCATCCCTGCGATCAAATTCGCTTTAGGGAATTCTCGCTCCGTTTCCACCCAAATACGGCGACCTAGCTCAGCTGCACTATCCATATCTTCCATGTTTTTCAATGTTTGGAATACACATAGATATTTATCACCATAGAGGTGAACCAATGCCGTCCGACTATGGTTGTTAAGAACCCAATTGACTGTCGATTCTAAACGACGCAAAGAGGGAGCATCAATGCCAGACCAAGATAATGTCAAGATCGCATGTGGTTGCCTTGTATTATGATCCAGGCGCCCTTCTAAACGATCAATTTCCTTCTGTGGCAATGTGCCTGCCAACAACCCTTCCAGGAAGTTACCACGCAGGGCTTTCTTTGCTTCGCTCACCGCTTTTGCTTTAGCCATTTCTAGAGCAAATGCAGCAGCAGCATGTTCAACTGCTAAAGTGTCCATCAAATCCAAATCATCCGCTGGACCAATAATGGAAACGTATCCACGTGCTCGATCACCAGAAACAATTGGGCTGACAAGGCGACCAATATTTTCAATTGGCAATACTTGTTGCCAATAACTTTGATGGGCTCGTGCTGCCGCCTTGCGGTTGCGTAGTACAGAAGGCAGTTCCTCACGTTTGGTAATTGCTTCTAAAACAGGATCTATTTCAAATTTAATACCTACAGGAATCTGCATGGCGACAACTTCTAACCGTTTGTCCTGCACAATAATAGCTTTATTGGTTAGCTTGCTGACGACCTCCGTCATGGCATCCAAACCTTGCTCTTCACGAGACATTTCTGACAAGGTACGATACAACTGTAAACCGCGTTCGCTAGTAGCAGACTGCCGATCAACAAGTAATGCAGACACTGCACGATTCGCCTCTCTTAAGGTAATCGTGTCTGGGGCTAGTAAAATCGGTAAATTGAGCGTTTCTGCTTCTTTCAACACCACTTCGGGCACATTTTCGAATATTAGAAGCCCAGAAATATTGATTTTAGCTAACCGTGAAAGTCTTTGTTGCCAATGGGGAATTGTCAAACGCTTTTGCAAGCTAGTAGGCAGGAGAACAAGATCGCCCTCTTGAACTTGGGACGACAAATCTTCCCATCCTGTTAAGATAGCAACCCATTTGACATGCCGTTTTGTTGCGCTGCGTCCCGCAACAATTTCTGTGTTTAACGGAAGTGCCAAACGGAGAAGATCACTAATGATTACATCCGTTGTGTTATTACTCATGTAGTAAAAACCATTTTTTTCGTTTTTATCGTAATTTTGCGCAAATCCTCTTCCACAATTTGCACAACCGTCACTATTTTACCTGATTTTTCAAATAACGGCCGTATTATTTTATCGTATCATCAAAATTGAGGCTTATAGCTCGTGTACAATGGGTAAACGAACAATAAATGTCGTTCCTTCATTCGGTTTACTCACCACATCCACATCCCCACCATGTTGTTCAATAATTTGATGACTGGTCGCTAAGCCAAGTCCAGTTCCTTTGCCCGGATCTTTTGTTGTATAGAATGGCTCAAAAATGTGCGCCAATTCTGCGGGGGTCATCCCTTTGCCTGTGTCCCGAATCAGGACCAGAACAACCTGCTCATCATCCCCCAATCGTGAGGAAATTTCAAGTTTTGGCGTCGGCATATCCTGCAAAGCATCACGCGCATTAACCAATAAATTGAGCCAAACCGTTTTCAAATGTTCCCAACTGGCAACAATGTCAGGTAAATTTTCAGTCAAATCAACATTTACTTCGATATTTGCCTGCCTGAGCTGATATTGCACGAGAGCCAACGATTGTTGAATGGATAAGTTAACATTTCCGGCAACAAAAGCGTATTGTTCCTGACGCGCAAAATCGAGAAGCCCGCGCACCACATTGGCTGCGCGTTCACCTGCCAAGGCAATCAATTCCACTGCCTCATAATTTTCATCTTCAGGCGACATGAACATTTTGAGCATTTCAGCATTGGCGTTGATCGCTGTCATCGGATTATTGATTTCATGGGCAACACCGGCGGCCAACTGCCCAATTGCAGCTAATTTTCCCGCTTGCAAGAGTGAGTTTTCTAAACGCCGCTCTTCGGTGCGATCTTGCCATACAATTACAGCACGTGCCGAACTTGCTTGTCGACTGGGAATTGGATACGCATTGATATTCCACTCGCGTGGTAAGTGATCATCAGCAACCCAATTAATCGTCCATTTTTGTGCTGATTTTTCCTGTAACGTTTTAGCTACCAAACAATGCTCACAAGGTATATCTCTTTGGAAAAAGGCTTGATAACAAACCTTATTCACCAAATCGTTGGGCATCGCCTCCAACTCATTTGCCTTGGTCGTGTTGATGACCACCAACTGCCAATCATCATTAATGGTGTAAATCGGGTTGGGTATCCCGTCGATCAAGGCTTGTAATGTATTTCGATTTTCGAGCAGCTCTTGCTGACGCAAACGGATGCGTTGGAAAAGCCACACATTTTCAATGGCGACACTAATAGCGCTTGCCAATGAAGCAAACAAATCAAGATCAAATTCACTAAATTCATCTTCTGTCTTGTTGTAAGCCGTAATCACGCCAACAGATGTGCCCCGAACGACAAGTGGTGCAACCATCAAAGAATCAGCCTCAAATTGAGGGGGAACATCTTGTGCTGGATTAAACTCAGCTTCTGCACTGATCTCATTAAAAAATTGGGCATTCTGCTGAGAAAAAATCTTTCCTAAAATCGTTTTTGAGGTGGAGACGGGAGGCAATTTTGCCGCATCGGCAGAATATGATTGACCCTCTAGTGCTTTATAACGGAGCTTCCCTTTTTCTACCATCAGGAGTGTGCTCAATTCAACACCGAAAATTAGCTCATCAACGCTGGCAACGGCCGTTTCCAAGAGTTCCCCCATTTCCAACGTAGCCGCCAACTGCTGCCCAATTTTATTCAACGCGGCTAACTGTTCGCTTTGACGCTGGAGCTGTTTCTCTAGTTTTTGCGTTCGTAAAATCGTGTTGACACGAGCAAGGAGTTCAAGCGGACGGTACGGCTTAGTGATGTAATCATCGGCGCCAGCCGTCAGCGCTTCTACTTTTTCATGACTACCAGCCGCAGCCGTCAGCAGTACCACCCGAGTGTAGCTCAACGCAGAATGCTGGCGAATCCAATTAAGCACATCCAGCCCAGACAAATTAGGCATGCGCATATCAAGCAACACCAAATCTACTTCAGATTCAGGATCATCAACCGTAGCCTGCAACAGATCGATAGCAGATTGACCATCATGGACGTACGAAACCTGAAAGCCCTCTTTTTTGGTGAGGTAATCGGCCAACG
>JBNKHS010000285.1:0-6005 GCA_050290485.1 Promineifilaceae bacterium (SeqCode)
AAATTTGGGGCATCGAGCAATCGATCAATGCAGGGGATGCGATGTTTGCTCTAGCACACATTGCCATGAATCGCCTTTTTGATCGTGGTGTCCCTGCAGAAATTGTGGTAAAAGCGATGCGTCGCTTTGATGAAACATGTGTGCATCTTACGCAAGGCCAAAATTTTGATATGGCTTTTGAAACGATGGATGTTGTGACGGTTGATGAGTATATCAAGATGATTACGGGCAAAACGGCCGTTTTGCTCTCACTCTGCACAGAATTAGGGGCACTTATTGCCGGTGCTGATGCGGAGACGGTTAAAAATTATCATCAATTTGGTCTGGATGCGGGTTTGGCCTTTCAGGTCAAGGATGACATTTTGGGCATTTGGGGAGACGAAGCCCTCATTGGGAAGTCTGCTTCTACTGATATTGTGACCAAGAAAAAGACATTGCCTGTTTTGTATGGTTTAGCTGAAAGCGAAGCGTTACGAGATCATTACGAGTTGGATGGTGACGGTGATGGGTTTGTGGAAACGGCCGTATCTCTTTTAACTGAAGCCGGCGCACGAGATTACGCCACCCAAAAAGCTGTTGCCTATACAGATAGCTCGCTCTCTCATTTAGACAAAGCCAATCCCCAAGGGGAAGCAAGCAAAGTATTGAAAGTACTAATGAACTTTTTGCTTGAACGAAACTACTAAATAAATTTACTTTGGTGTTATTGGTTAAGTGATTAGATCAAAAAAGCCCAGAATTTCTGGGCTTTTTTATTGTATCAATTGTATAAAAGTTAAAATTAGCCGCCGAGGAACTCTTCCAACGCAGCTTTGCTGATACGGTACGCATTACCGAGCTTACGACCTTTGAGATCGCCTGCCTCAATTGCCGCAATAACATCTTCAGGCGAGACTTGCAGCACGTCTGCTGCTTGTTGCGGGGTCATGACATCTGGAATACTACCTCCAGATTGAGTAGGGGCTTGTTGTGATTGCTGAGGTTGCTGCTGTTGTTGTTGCTGCCCTTGTTGTGCATTTTGCATCGCAGCCATACCCATACCAGCCAAACCAATACCAGCCATCCCTTCGCTGCCACCAGAAGGATTGCTGGCCGCAGCCACAAAAGCATCTGCTTGTTGTTTTTGCGTATAGCTAGTGCCGTAGCCCATGTTCGTAACCACTTCGAGTGATTTTGGATGCAAGCCCATACGTATGTTGAAATCAACCAGTGATAAACCAACCGCATCAAAATCTTGTTGTAGCAAGCCAACAAGTAAATCATTTAGATCCTGCGAGAAGGATTGTAATTGGGCGGGGCCTAAGTTTTTGGCAATGGCTAACTCGCTGATTTTGTCTTGCATCATGATGCCCATCATGGGGTCAAGACGTTCTTTGAGTTGTGGATGACGTACACTGTCGCGGAAGGCGTCAAACGCAGTAAGGAAGCGCCATGGATCTTTAACTTTGACCACATAGGTGCCGTTACCAATGATCGCACTTGCCCCAGGACCACGGTTGAGATGCTCAATAATGATGGGTTGCGATGTGCCCCATTTCATGGTGAGGTCGGTTGTTTTCATGTAGTAAACGTCTGCTGTGAATACGTTTTTGCCACCAAACAAGCCTCTTTCAAAGAGGTCGGTGAGGAAGGGAATGTTGGCGGTGGTTAGGACGTGGGTTCCTGGTTCGAAGGTACCCAACGGTTCACCACTACGCACGAAAACGGCCGTTTCATAAGGATTCACAATACAGGGAGACCCTAACTTAATATCCCCTAAGCCGCCTGGAGGGAACTTTTGGACAATCTCATCTCTTAGCCATGAATCGATGGCTACTCTATCAAAAACTTTTGGCATCGTATCAATCTCCTTAAACTATATTGCGAATCTACGCAATGCCCTTTATAACTTCTTCACGTCCAGAAAACGCTTCATTTGCTTGAGCCAACAGACCATCGAGTGAGCGAATGCTTCCTGCAATATCACCACTATCCAAAACGGCTTTGCTTAATGCATCAACACCAGCGTCAATTTCCTCGGCGAAGGTCATCATTTCATTATCAAAGTTATAGATGCGGGCCAGATCTTCTTCTTTTACTTTGATTGCATCAAAAAAGCCAGCATATCCTTGTGGTGCGGCTTCAATTTTGCCAATCAATCCAGATAATTTGGTATCAACACGCCCCAATGGTTCAGCATGATCCATGGCAGCTACAATATCGCGGCTCAAATCTTGAGAGACCGAGCCTAGCTTAATGCGTGTTTGATTTAAACGGTTGGCAATGGTGCGTCGTAGCAGATCATCTGCTTCACGTCGACGCCCCCGCTCCATATAGCCATCTAACCCAGGGATTTTACTGAGCAGATTTCCGAGCCCGGTGGACTCACCCTGAATCTTATCATATAAATCTGATACATTGTTTTTCATAAAAGTCTCTCCTGTAAATCTACTGCTTTGATATTATTCGATGGTTCTTAATTTAAGAAGTATTCAGTGCCGCAATACGGGCATTGAATAACACCATGGCCAGCTAATTCAAGTTGACCGTTACAATGTTGACAATGGGTAAGTTCACGTAAGTTAATTGCCTGTTGAGAGTATAACATACCTTCGTCCCAGTTGATATACCCTGTAAAAAGCCCCATGCCAACGAGTTGATAAAGAATATTTTTAACCTCATTACGAGAACTGTTCATCTCAATAACGAGATCAGAAATCGGGATTTGCCCACGACTTTGGACGATGTTGAGCAATGTTCTTTGTTCTTGTGCTTTTTGATTTGCGTTTTTTTCTGTGCCTCCTTTCCAAATGAGGAGAGCACCAATAAAGAATTGGGGGAGAACAAGAATAATCATTCCTAGAGCTAGACCCAACACCATGCCGCCTGCAGACAAACGGCCTTCAGTACGATAGGTAGTCATCAAAACGGTGATGATAATGCCCACAATAATGCCACCAATGATAAGTGCGAGACCTAAAAAGCGTCCTAGATTATTCATTAGCCAAACCCTCTGCTGCCACCACCGCTACTAGAGAAGCTGCTGCCGCCACTAAATCCACTGCTAAAGCTGCCGCTGCTGCTTGATGATGAGCTGCTTGGTGGCGTGCTAGATAAGGTGGACGCGGTGGAGTTGAGCATTCGGGTGAGATTAGATGAGATGCTTTCCAGCCCGCCACTCATACTGTCGGACATGCCTTCTAAAGAGGGTGCTGATCCAGTTGTTGTGCTTGTTTGTTTGCTCCCTCGGTGACCATGATGTATCGGTCTGTACCATGTTGGTACAGGTGTTGTTGTTTGCTTGGCAAATTTACGTATCCATGAGCGATCTAAGCCAAAGGCGGTGGCATATGGTAAGTATTTTTCAAAGATGCCATCGGTTTGGGCTAGATCTTCATATAGTTCGATATTTTGTAGATAAGTTTTGAAGGCAAGCCATTTTTGTGTGGTTTCAACACCTTTTGCGGTTTTGCGTGGCATATGGCGAGATACAATGAAAAAGGCAACCGCGATTATGCTAAGTACGATGGCAGGGCAGAACGCTAAAGCAAAAATTACTGCTTCTTCAGCAACAAAGCCCATAAAGAAGAAGACGAATACAGCAAAGGTAAGTAAACCACCACCGATAAGTGCATAATTTTTCCTGACACTATCTGGTGAGTTGTCAACCAGATTTTCGGTGACAAGCTCGTTGTAGAGTTGTTTGCGAATGTTAGGCAGCTTGCTATGAAAGGCGTATTTGAGGCTGCTTAAGGTTTGGCTATCGCCTGAGCCAAATAGATCTTTGATGAGGCGTGTTTCAAACGGCCGTAAATGAGAGCGATCTTTTTCTGTGAGATGGAAGGTATGATCCTTACCTTTGCCTTTCTTTTCAGCGATGGTTAAATAGCCACGCTGCGCCAGATCAATGATGATGGAAACGATGTCGCGCATATCGGCACGCTCATCCGTCAACGTGCCTACGACGGCTGGGCGGAGATTGTCGGGTGGTTGGGTGATGTATTCGGGAACAACAAGACCTAATTCAGGATCACGTCCTAAGCTGTACCATAAAAAGACAACAAATAACAGACCAGAGATGAGACAAAGAAAGCTGAGCGAGTACGCGATCAAATTGATCGTATCGCTTTGCTGCATTTGTGATTGCCAATTGGGAACGGGAATGTTAAGCAAGCCATGCGGGAATTGGACACGCACTTCAAACGCTTCGTTGGTGAGAAGGGGTTGGGTCAGTTGATAGGTGATGATACGGCCGTTTTCACTAACCTGTGTGGCCACAATAGCATCATCGCCATTGGCATACCCTGCAACCAAATAATCAGTTGTACCTGTATATTGTTGCGGCGAAACGCCTTCCGGCAAGACGATAGTGACAGTGCTGTTGTTGATTGTCGCGGGATGATCGGAGGGAATTGCTTTCCAGAAGATTTGGTCACCATCACCTTGTGCTGATGTACCCACAATGACACCACCATCGACGATGTAGCTAAATGTGTAACTGCGCCTACCTAAAGCGGGTTCAAAATACCATGTGATCCCTACTTCTTCACCATCATTGTAAGTGTAAAATGTGTTGGGTTGACTGCTTCTGTTTTCTGCATAGATAACATCTCCCTCACGAACGGTGAGGTTGCGAATGCCATCATTGTTGCCAGCAGAGCCAATAGGAATGGTGGCAAAACCAAATGTAAACGGCTCGCCACTGAAGTTGAGGGTTTGTGTTTCTTCGACGTGCATTTCTCCGTTGGGTTGGAGGGTAATGACAACATCATATTGATCCCAAACAAAGGATTTGCTTTGCGCTTGGGTAATGTTGAAATTGAAGAGAATGAGTGCTGCTAAAATCAAGCCTAACAGAATGGGGCTTATTCTTGGAAGTTGGGGTTTATTTGCTTTGTGGAATCTTGTCATTTTGTTTGTGTTGGTGGATAAATCGGTTTCATTATAAAGAAAAATTCTTTTTGATGTAAGGCTCAAATCAAAATTCAGTTTTGGGTTTGATAGTTTGATTTAGGGAGCTAACCATTTTTCAAAAATTGAGTTTAATTTGCCAGATTCCTGTAACTTCTCGAGAGTTGCATTGATCTCTTTTTGCATCTGTTCGTCTTCTATACGGGTGACGATGGCAAAAGGTTCCACAGTGATCGAGGGCTCCATAATTTTGAGCCGTGGATTATCTTTGATGAAGAGGCGTCCGCTAATGGCATCAATGAGTACGGCATCGGCATTTCCTTGCAAAACGGCCGTTAATGCTTCATCTGGTGTAGGGTACGGTTGGATAGTCAAATTGGGAACACGTTTAGCCCACTGGGTGGCTTCGACATGCCCCAATGCACCCAACTCGACAGCTAAAATACGGCCGTTTAAATCCGCCATTTCTTGAACATCATTTTCCGTTTGGGGCACAATCAAATATTCGCCGGCATTAAAGTAGGGTTCGCTGTAGACAAAATCTTTGGTCTTTTCAGGGATAATGACCAGGGCAGAGATGAGGACATCCACTTGCTCTGTTGCTAGGGCATCGTATAAACCATCATAGCCAAAAAGGACAAAATTGGTTTCCAATCCATGCTCTGCAGCAATGGCATTGGCTAAATCGACATCGATTCCATAGACACCATCTTCGCCAGCAACTTCAAATGGCGGGTAGGTAGGATCTAAACCAACGTAGAGCACACCACGTTCTGTGACTTTTTCCCAAGAGTCGTCTTTTTGCTGGCAAGCGGTGAGTGAGATTGGGTAAAACAGAAGAACACATAAAATAAACCAAATTCTTTTCCTTGTTATCATTGCGCATAGTTTACCTGAAACGCAAAATTTTAGATGAGAATGAGTTGATTTAAATGAATTCCGGAGAGATGCTTAAAAATAGCAAAAGGAGAGTGTGAAATGAAATGGATTAAACGGATATTGTTGGGATTTGTGGCTTTTATCGGCATCATCATTTTGCTTTTTGCGGGTGTCATTGTGTTTGATTCGATGTTTGGGACGGATTCAAGTGAATATGCTAACGTCACCTTTACGGA
>JBNKHS010000286.1:0-5984 GCA_050290485.1 Promineifilaceae bacterium (SeqCode)
TCCGATCTGACGCTGCTCTGGGACGACAGGTCGCAGAAGCAGGCGCTGTCCAACTTGCGTACCTTGTTCTCCAACTTGCGCAAACATGCGGCCGACTTTGTGACGATTACGCGACAAACGGCCGTTATCAACAACGATGTGTGGGTGGATACGGCCGTTTCCTAAACAAAACGATCGGCAACAAGATAACGATATTTGTCTCATTTGCACTTGACTTTCACGTTACGTGATAGGGTATGATTGTTGCCAGATGAGGTTTTATTATGGTGTACACCGTCAAAGAATTAGCTGATTTAGCTGGCGTCAGTCGGCGCACGTTGCATTATTATGATGAAATAGAGCTGCTCAAGCCCTCGACAAAGAACGACAATGGGTATCGTTATTATGACGAAGCTGCGGCACTGCGCTTGCAGCAAATCCTCTTTTTTCGTGAGTTGGGGATGAGTCTGGCGGAAATAGGAACGGCCGTAGATGCACCCGATTTTGATATCCTGCTGGCTCTGCAAGATCATCGGCAAGCGTTACAACAACGGGCCAAACGGCTCAACAACCTCATCCAAACCATAGACAAAACCATCGATCATTTACAAGGAAAAATTGAGATGAGTACGAACGAATTTTTTACAGGCTTTGATGAAGAAACACAAAAAACATATGAGAAAGAAGCGGCAGACCGTTGGGATGCTGAGGAAGTAAAAGCGACATCGCAAAAATGGAGCAACTACTCAGCCTATCAGCAAAAGCAGATTATGGAAGAAGGAAATGTCATTTACACCGATTTGTTGGCAGCAATGGACAAAGGTATAGACAGCCCCGAAGTACAGCAAATCATCGGACGCTGGCATCAGCATTTGCGCTATTTCTATGAACCTACAGTTGAACGCATGCGCGGACTGGGGTGGGGATATGCTAACGATCCTGCGTTTGCTGCTTTTTACGAAAAGATTCACCCCGACATGCCGCAATTTATCAGCCAAGCCATTGCTGTTTACTGTGATAATTTGAATGAAGCGTAGTTTTATGGATTGGCCCAGTACATTGTTTCATTGTTTCATTAGTTTTGCATACTTTCAAAACGAGCGGTGGCTGAGCCTGCCGAAGCCAAAGCGGTTGTTGCTGGGCATTTAGGCCAGCCTTCGACATGCTCAGGCCTCGTTTAGTCTGTTAAAGTTTTTTATGAAACGGTGTATTCAATATTTGAGCCAATCCACATCTTTTTAGCTAGCCCCGTTGATGGCAACGCGCCCACGTGCTTTGTGCGGGTCACGCATATCCATCAAAGAAACGCCAACTCCATAAGTCACAAAATTCCCCACTGGCGTGACTTCAATAATGCCCATACTCGCTTTGTCTTCTTCTGATAATTCCATACCACGGGTCAATTTATTGAGTACCTCATCGCTGACATCTGCAGTGCTGAGGATTACTGCGTTGCCCGAGAATGTGATTGTTGCCGCTGGAATTTTGATCCAAGGTATGAAAGGAATTCGCTTATGAATAGGGACAGTGAGTGAGACATGCGGATTTTGAGCAATGTGTTTTACTTTCCATGCTTCTTTTTGCGAAGTGATATAAAGTTTGCCGTCATGTTCTACATAAACAATGCCGACTGTGCGTGCCTCACCATCTTTGGTGACCATTCCTAGCACGGCAAAGAGTTGTTTATCGATCTGTTCCCAAACTTGATTTTTGTTGATTTGTACCATTTTTTGACTCCATAGAAATTATGAATTATGAAGGTTGAAGGATGAATTTTGAAAATAAAATTTTTTCGATTTATCCCCAAAGTGGTGGTTTTACGACCATGAGATAAATGATGCTCACAACGAGAACCCCTAATATAATTCCCAAGATTTGGCCTCGTCGTGCCAAGGCAGTGTAATCTGTAGAAAAAGCACCACTTTGTTCAACGACTGCTATTTGATGTTTGAGGGTGGGCGTATAGCCACCTAATCCAATGATAACGACAGCGGTGTAGAGAATTAATGACAAAAGTAACCACGGTGTCATGATAGAAATCCCAGATACGAATACCATACCCAAGCCGCTGATTAAACTGAGCACATAAGCAGGATTGGCCATGCGGTCATCAAGGATTTTGATGGTGCGTAAGGTGAACAATAGTGCATCGGGTGATTTGCTTCCTTTTGTGAGCCAAATGCTGTAGGTTAGGTTTGTGCCTAAGGCCACAACCGCGGCCAGTACGTGAATCCATTTGAGTGTTAAATACATGATAATTTCTCCAAAATTTGTGATGGTAATGTGTAAAACGTAATGCGTGAAGCGTGAGATGTGATTTTTTGCGCATGACGATTGCGTTATGCTGGGAAATTTTCTGTTTCCTGTTCTTTTGTAATGCGTTGCCGGGCACTGTTGTTACGCCGACCGACGGGAACATGATCGAATGCTGTGGCGAGGCCAAAGCGAGGCATGTTGCCGTAAACCGATTCATGCTCGTGGGCATGAATTTTGTATGTTTCATGCCAAATACCGACTGTGCCATCTGTGCCCACAGCTTTGTTGAAATTTTGCCATGCTGCCAAATGAGGATCTTCTCGGTTGCGGGCGAAAGCTTCTAGATCCTCAAATGAGCGCCAGTATTGCACAAGCAAGGAGACACGATTGCCAAAATCAAAATAGCCATGCCCAGCCAAAAATCCTTTTTGTGGATGTTCGTACAAAGTTTGCAGCATGGGCCCCATTGAACGGGCGACAGGCAGCCATTTGTGGACGAGACGCAATTTGTTGATGCGCATGCCAATGAGAAAAATGACAAATGGTTGATCAGTTACGGCCGTATAACGACCGGGAAAGACATGATTCATAATAATCTCCTGAACGGAACTCAAAAACCGAACACTGTTCAGTAGTTGGCAAAAAAATATTAAAGTTGCTGGGTGAGACCATAAACGGCCGTTTTCAATACTTCACGATCCGCTTGACCAAAATCATAAGGAATTAGCGAGAGTTGGGTGATGCGCAAGGCAGAAATGCCATGCACAATCGACCAGGCCAAATAAGCCATATCCATCATTTCAAAGCCATCGCGGGTTATAAAAACCCCGGCATTTATGCCGCGCTGAATTGCTTTCACGAGGACGAAGAAAGAGGATTTCTCATCAAAATCTGATTCCAATTCTTCAGGCGGTTGAATACCAGAGGCAAACATCAATTTGAAATGATCGGCATTGTTCAAGGCAAAATCGATATAGGCTAAACCGATTTCTATCAGATATTCCATTGGCAGGAGGTTATCATCAACAAGCGCCATTCTTTGATAGAGTCGTTCTTCCCCTTGCATGCAAACCGCACCGATAATTTCGTCTTTGCTGCCAAAATATTCATACAATCCGGCAGGGCTGTAATCAATGCGTTTGGCAATCGCACGCATGGACAAATTATCAACGCCTTCGTTGGCGATGATTTGCCGAGCCGCATCTAAAATGGCTTCTCTTGTGCGTAAATGTCTCCGTTGACGTGGTGTGAGCTTTGTCATTTGCTGAACTCTCTTTGTTTTCCGAACATTGTTCGGTATATTAATACTGTTTTGGTCCTTTGTCAAGAGGCAATTTGAAGGATGGGGGATGAGGGATGAAAAAATCTAGTTAATAGTTGAATGTTTTTAGTTGGCTGTTGATTGTTAGGAAACGGCCGTATTAATCGGTACAATGCATTGGGATTAAAAACCAATTTTTATCAACCACAAACAAGAGGATGGACAATGACAAATTTGGGTCAACCGTTTACACAGGAAGAGATTTTTACGGCGATTGGGGAGGAAATTACGGCCGTTTACGAATTTTTCAGTAGCATTGCAGAAGATGATTTCTTTGCCGCACCGCCAGAAGTTTGGTCCCCTGCTGACAATTTGGTGCATTTGATTAAATCGTGCAAACCGGTAGGACAAGGGTTGCATGCACCTAAACTTGCGCTGCGGATACGCTTTGGCATGGCAGAGCATGCGTCGAGGACGTTGGCGGAGGTGCGTAATCAATACGTTAGTGTGGCTTTAGCGGGTGGGGCCAAGGCGAGTGGGCCTTATTTGCCGGAAGTGACCGAAAAAACGGCCGTTGAGCGTGAACGCATCCTAAGCAAATGGCAAAGTGTCGGCGAAGAAGTCAAGAAAGGTGTTGCCAAATGGTCAGAAAAAGATTTAGAAAAATATCAAGTACAACATCCATTATTGGGCGATATGACCGTGCGCGAAATTCTCTTTTTTACACTTTATCACAACATGCACCATGTCAATGATACCCAGCGTCTTTTAGGTTTGACCCAGAGCGAATGGTTTACGACGTGACCTCAGTACCATTGTGAAAGAAGCGTAAATGCACGATTTTATGGGAAGGGATAGCGATGAAGGAGCAGTAAGATGTTAAAAAAGCTATTATTCATTCTTCTTTCAATATTCATTCCTGTTTTCATTGTGGCCACAATTTTATCAATCTTCACCACACAGCCCGTTTTAGCGCAATCTGATCAGATCGTTGTGGAAAAGCGGTTGGGTCGTACGAGCAACATTGTGCATGTGGGTGAATATCTTACATTTACCATTCGTGTTGAGAATCGTGCGTCGTTTACAGTGACACAATTGCCGTTGCGCGATGATTACAACGCAGACGTTTTGGCCTATGTAGATGCCAGTCAGATGCCTACATCTTTTACTACAGGGACAGGAACACAACAAATTGTATGGGCAGATTTAACCGATAATTTTGGTGATTTAGCACCAGGCCAAGTGGTGACGGTGGTTGTCGGCTTTATTGCCGAGCATCCCACCCCTGCTGTGGTCAATCGTGCTGAGGTGTATGATGTTATAGGGGATGGCGGTGGGTTGCCCGGTGCAGGATCTGACAGTGACCCATCAGAATCAATTGGTGGTAGTGCACCCTTGCATAAACAAATTGCGGATGGCGTAACACCAACAGTCGGGCTACCAATCACATTTAGCATCACGATTACGAATGACGGGTACACAACGATGACGGTTGCTCCCCTCATCGAAGATTATGATCCTGCCTTTTTGCAATACAGCTATGCGATTCCACCGCCAGACTTTATTTACACACCAACTGGGGTGTTGACGTGGACGGATGTGACCAGTTGGTTTGGCGATATTCCGGCCTTTGGCACAGTGAATATTACGGCCGTTTTTACCGCCCTACAATCGATCGACAACACCACCAACCAAGCCGAAGTGCGCGGTGCACGCGATTGGTATGACAACGAGCTTGCCGCTGGGGCTGATGATGTGCCAATTCAGATTATCGTGGGACCAGGGCCAACGGCAACACCTGCCCCTACCGATGTGCCTTCGCCATCCAATCCTGCTCCAACGGCAACACCAACGCCTATCATTACGGCAACAGTTGCCAGCAGTACGGGTGTCTTGGCCAACCGTTTGCCCGATACAGGAATTCCGCCTGAGCAAAACAATGTGGTGGGAACGGCCGTTTTCGCTTTGATTGCCTTTAGTTTGCCCTTAGGTATTTGGGCATTGCGCCGCCGTTCAAGATCATGATCATGTGGCCTGTGGTCATCTTTGCTTTTTGGGCGGGGATGACCATCGTGATTTTGCTGGAGGTCAAGGCGCGACGAGGATCCAAAGAAGCGTTGCCTAAGCTTTGGGTTGCCATTGCTGTTCTTTGCGGATTGGGCATGGCTGGTAATATCCTGTTTAGTCGGAATGTTGTGTCAGAGAGAAGCCAAACCGCTTCATTTTCATTTATTCCCCAAAAGATGATTGCGCGAGATACGGCCGTATCCATCTTGCCCCCGCCCTCCATATTTGTCTTCTCTGAGCCAGAACGTGAATTAACATCTACAACAGAGCCTCAATCTGCTGCGCTTGCCATCCCGGATTTAGATGTGGACGCGACGGTTATTGCGTTGCCTCTACAAGCTGGTAGTTGGGACGTTTCTCATTTGGGTGAGCAGGTGGGTCTGTTGCAAGGGTTTGGCGAGCATCCAGGTGATGCGCAAGC
>JBNKHS010000287.1:0-5963 GCA_050290485.1 Promineifilaceae bacterium (SeqCode)
CCCAAACCATTAACGACTTGTATTTTGTGGTCAATGTACAAGAGGTCACAATTCCACTTTTTTCGTTGGCCAAAGGATTGGTTATTGGCATTGGTGCCGCTGTATTTGCTTCAGCCGTTCCGGCAATGGAGGCATTACGTACACCACCCCAAAGCACCTTACGGCGCTCAACAATTGAAAGTAAAGCAAAAAGATTATTGCCTTGGCTACTGGTTGCCTGGTTGTTGCTTTTTGTCGTCGGCATGGGCTTGCTTCTATTGCCCACAAATTCATTGATTGTTGCCTTTGCGGGCTTGTTTGCGGTTTTGTTCAGCTTTGCGCTATTAACGCCGCCAGTAACGGCCGTTTTGATGCGTGTGATAGGTCGGTTAGGAACTCAGCTATTTGGTGCTTTAGGGAAAATGGCCCCGCGTGACATTGTGCGCTCATTGAGCCGAACATCAGTCGCCATTGCCGCTTTGATGATGGCTGTTTCCGTGGTTGTTGGTGTTTCCATTATGATTGGTTCCTTTCGCCAAACCGTCACCATTTGGCTTGGTGACACGTTACGTGCTGATGTTTATCTTTCTCCACCACGCGTCAATGCCAGCGATAACAGTGGGGTTTTGGCTCCAGAAGTCGTAGAAATAGCCGAATCCTTCCCTGGTGTGGCTCAATCTGTTGTTGCACGGCAGCAAGATATTGTGCTCCCCAATTCGGGTCGTATTGTTGCCCTCGTTGCCGCCAATGGCGATGTTTCTCAAGGACAGCGTCAATATCTTTGGTTGAGCGATGAGCAAGAAATGGTGTGGCAAAACGTGTTAGCAGGTGAGGGTGTGCTTATCACCGAGCCGCTTCTCCGTAAAAATGGCAATGACCTTCCTCCTAAACCCATTCAAATGATGACCCCAACGGGTGTGCAAACATTCCCTGTTTTGGGTGTTTATTATGATTACACAAATGAACAGGGCCTTGTGCAGATGGGGCTTGACCCTTATCAAGCTATTTGGCAAGACGACACAATTTCTACAATGGGACTGTTCCTTGAGGAAGGCATTTCTGCTGATCAGTTGATTGATGAATTAGGTGTGGCTTTAAACGGCCGTAACGATCTCATCATCCAATCGAACAAAAGTTTACGAGAGAGCGCCCTCATTATTTTTGACCGTACTTTTGCCATAACTTCGGCCTTGCGATTATTAGCGATTGTTGTTGCTTTCATTGGCATTCTAAGTGCATTGATGAGTCTGCAGTTGGAAAAAACACGTGAGCTCGGTGTATTGCGGGCCACTGGTATGACAATTCGGCAACTGTGGCAACTCACTTTATTAGAGACCGGCTTAATGGGCTTTGTTGCTGGCTTGCTAGCTATACCCACAGGATATGCGCTTGCTTGGATCCTTGTTTTCGTGATAAACGTTCGCTCTTTCGGGTGGACGTTGCAAATGAATGTCGATTACACTTACTTTCTGCAAGCGTTCATTATCAGTATTGGGGCCGCTTTGTTAGGGGGCTTATATCCTGCATGGCAATCTGGCAAAACAATTATTGCAACGGCCGTTCGTCAGGAATAGGATAAGTATAAACAGGATGTTTGCAGAAATTTGCGAAAACGTTGCATTTGCAACCAACTCAATGAGATGAAAGTAATATGAGGTTCGCGAAATTGTGACTTGCGCATCCCTAAAATTGTTGTATTATATTTACAAGCGCTATTGGTATAAAGGCTCAAGGGAAATACCTCCCCCAAAACTGGCACGAGAGAAACGCGACTGGAACAAACCAATAGTGCTCAGGGTAATGCTCCCTCTCCCTTGACCTTGGCTTACCCGTTTTGCTCAGAGCACTTCCCTCCTGGTGACTGAGCGTAATTCGAAGGCCGTCTTCTCCCCCAAAAGAAGGCGGCTTTTGTTTTTCTAAAAAACACCCAATTTACCATGCAAAAATAATATGCTTCCCAAGCATAAATTTAATACCATAGTTACTTACGCATAAGGCAATAAATTGTGTGTTTCTCTAATGAATTCCCCTACCTGTGCAGGAATTATCAGATAGAGGTGCCGGTCAAGTATTCAGAAAATGAAAACACCCCATAAAAGGGGCATTTTGTTGATCCAGTCTATTTTTTATTTTAATTGTAGGAGCTTGTTAGGCGACTGTGGACAAATTTAAAAGCACCTCTTTCACATGGGCAATTAAATCCGTGAAGGAGATCGGTTTTTTGAGGTACTTGTTCGCCCCCGCATCTAGACCTTCCTGAACAGCCTTATCTTGTGTTTTGCCACTAAGCATGATGATGGGAATATCAATTGTTTTAACATTACTACGCATGCGTTTGCAAAGCGTAACACCATCCATGTTGGGCATCATAACATCTAAAACCATAACATCTGGAGTAAAGTTATTTAATTTTTCTAAAGCATCTAAACCATCTTCGGCTTCATGAACAACATAACCACCAAGTTCAAGCATTTGTCTAAGAAGGCCGCGAAGGGCGGGATCGTCATCAACCAATAAGACTGAATTCACGTTAAGCTCCTAATTCATTGTGTATGGATACTTTTGCCAACTACAAGTATGTTATGTAAGAACAATTCTGCGAAAGAAATAATCTAATCTGAATTTTTAGATCCGACTTGTATTTGCTTTCACTAAACTCCCCATAATTTTAATTTTGATAAAAATTAAAATTGTGGACAGACATTACATCAAGTTGAGCAAATTGGAAGTTGATACACAATTTTCTCACTGAATCGTGCGTATATTAAACCATAAAGGTACCGTGAATAACAGTAGGACATATAGTTTAACAGTACTAATGTACTGCCTTTGTACACGATCGTTTTGGTGTCTATTGGATTGGCTAAACGGAGTTAATCGTCAAATAAGTATGGCCGTTGCGATTAATAAAACCATGACAATAATGCTCATGCTGCGCGATATCGGGTGCAAATGAGTTGATGCCCAATGTAATTTGGAATATTTGGTATACGTGTCTTTCCTTAGAAAGTCACCGGCAATTACCCAGAAGAGGGTGAGGAAAGCTGGGATAAGCGCCAAGATGATAGCTGGTAATAAAAACCATTCTGGCAAGGTTGATTGAACTGCAGGCATTATGCTTGCCAATATAACAAGTGTCAGAATATGGATAATCTGGTCGACAATGAACCCTGGAGTTTGTAGTTTATGATGCGTATGCACTTTGGCCCAATCGGTAATAAAATGTGCTGTTGCTAACATAAGTAGCATTGGCCAATAATGGATTGGGTTTTTAATTAAGAGGGATAAAACCAAGACATGAATCAAGACATGAAGGCCTAACCCTTTAAATCCATTATTTTTCATCTTTACAATGCTGTTTGTTTGTAAAGGAAAGTCAGCGACTAAATGTGCGAGTAATAAAGTTGTAATGGTCATCATGATTCACCTTCTTTGTAAGATGATGAGACGGCATTTTTATAGATCAACAATACAAAGGTAATCATTACGATGAATGTATAGGGGATAATTTTGAGAGCACGCTTTATTAAAATTTACCTATACGATCGAAATGATGATTCTGCTTAATAAAAAGTCAACGTGATATGGACTTCATATTTTACAGTTCTAATTCTTAAAAAAACTGTAACGGCCGTTTATCTTACTCCAGTTTGTCTACAAAAATTTACAAATCTTCTATCATCTTGGTTTGCAGTTGCGCGATTTGCTTAATACCAATTTCGGCTAAATCAATCAATTGTGATAATTGTTTTTGGGTAAAAGGCTCTTTTTCAGCCGTTCCTTGAATTTCAACGAGTTGTCCAGAAGCAGTCATCACGACGTTCAAATCTGTTTCTGCAGCAACATCTTCAGTGTAAGGCAGATCGAGCATAGGTGTGCCATTGAAAATGCCCACGCTGATAGCGCCAATTTGATGGCGGATGACTGTGTCCGGGAGTTCGCCTTGCGCAATTAACGGCCGTAAAGCTAAGCAAAGCGCCACCCAGCCACCAGAAATAGCTGCAGTGCGTGTACCGCCATCCGCCTGTAAAACATCACAATCGACAGTAATTGTACGTTCACCTAACGCTTCTAAATTTAGGGCCATACGGAGACTGCGTCCAATGAGTCGTGAAATTTCTTGGGTGCGGCCTTTGGGCCAACGGTTTTCGCGATTGCGGCGTGAATGGGTGCTGCGCGGTAACATTGCGTATTCAGCGGTTAGCCATCCATGTGGATTGGGATCGTTTTGTAGCCAACGAGGCAATGTGTTTTCTATAGTGACATTGCATAGGACATGTGTCTCGCCAAATTTAGCGAGGACCGAACCTTCTGCCCATTTTGTAAAATGGGGCGTAAATGTAATCGGACGAAGCTCATCCACTGAACGGCCGTCTATACGATTCATAAGAACTCCTTTGGTTAAGAGAATCTTATTCTAACAGCAATAAGATGGTGTTCAATGTAAAACAGGTTTCAATTTAGGCACCAATTTTGGCAAAATAGAGAGTTGGAATGATAATTTTGTTATGAATGAACCCAAATACGACTTATTTAGCACGACATTTAAGCAAGATCCTTTTCCCACATTTGCCCAAATGCGTGATGCTTCCCCCATTTATGCCAACGTAGCGCCTAACGGCACAACCACATGGTATGTCACCCGATATGATGATGTGCTCACCGTTTTGCGTGATAATGAACGGTTCGTCAAAGATATTCATAACACGATGCTGCCAGAGGAACGGCCGTCTTTGGCCAAGCAGAAGTCAGTACAACAACGCATCAATGAAAATATGCTCTTTTCCGATCCCCCAGATCACACACGGTTGCGCGCTTTGGTGACTGTTGCCTTTACGCCACGTCGTGTTGAAAAAATGAGTGACGAAGTACAAAAAATTGCAGATACATTGCTCGATCAAGCTGCCTTGGCTGGTCAAATGGATTTGATTGCTGATTATGCTTTGCCCTTGCCTGTCATTGTGATTTGTCAACTGTTGGGGATTCCACAAAAAGATCAGGAAATGGTAGCGGCTTGGTCACAATCAATAATTTCACCGGGCAGTCGGGGATTGGATTACCGTAAACGTAAGCGAATGATGCGTGATTTTGTTGCCTATTTGGGTGAGTTGTTTACACAACGACAGCAACAGCCAGAAGATGATTTGATTACCGCCCTAGTACAAGCAGAGGCAGAAGGAGAGCGCCTGAATGAAGCAGAGCTTTCCAGCATGGTTGCTTTACTGTTGGTGACAGGGCATGAAACAACCGTCAATTTAATAGGCAATGGGGCGTTGGCTTTGATGCAAAACCGCGAACAGTTGCAGCTAATGATGGAAAATGAAGCCTTGATGGATAATGCTGTAGAAGAATTGCTGCGGTATGATGGTCCTGTAGAAACTTCAACAACCCGTTGGGTACGTTATGATTGTGAATTTATGGGACAGCAGTTAAAACGTGGTGATATTATACGCGTTTCTTTGGCGTCAGCCAATCGTGATGTTTCCCATTTTGAGAATCCGGACAAGTTAGATTTTACGCGACAATCCAATAAGCATTTGGCATTTGGACATGGTATTCATTACTGTTTAGGTGCGCCACTGGCACGCTTAGAGGGTAAAATTGCGCTGAGAATGTTGTTTGCACGATTTCCGAATATCCAGTTACAAAAAACACCAGAACAACTGCAATGGCGTTCTGGCGTCTTATTTCGTGGGTTAGAATGTCTTCCCGTTAGTTTATCCGAGTAATACTTGCCAAACGAAAACAGCAATGACAAAGACTCCCGCAATTAGTTGGAAGATGGTGGCAATGCCCCATCCTTTTAGCCCACCCCAACTGACGGATACGGCCGTTTCTGTGTCCCCATGTTTATGATATTCACCTAAAAACAAACCTGCGGCATAGCCAATAATCGTGCCGACAACAGGAATGGGCACAACAAATGTGCCAACGACTGCGCCAATCGTCGCAAACAGATAAGAACGTTTTGCTGCACCCTGTTT
>JBNKHS010000288.1:0-5955 GCA_050290485.1 Promineifilaceae bacterium (SeqCode)
TGGGTGGGCACTTTCAACGGTTACCTCTACCAGCTAAAAGATGGTGCAATCCTCCTTGAAGATCGTGACGGGTTTCCACAACAAGAAAACCCGATTGGGGCTTTGCTTTTTGATCAAGAAGGCAGTTTGTGGAAAGGGGTCTTTGGTGGCTCTATTGCTCGTTTAAGTTTCAACGAGCAAAACGGCCGTTCCTGGCAACGATTCCCCGCCAATGTCGATTACACAGAAACGGCCGTTAATGGCTTCACCATCGACAACGAAGGGACCGCCTGGCTGGGCACAGACAACGGTTTATTTACGATTACAACAGAAGCAGAAACGGCCGTTTGCCGCTATGTGCCCGAGGGAAAAGAGCTTATTGGCAATTCACTGCTTACCGATCCACAAAATGGGATTTGGGTTGTAGATGAAAATATGTTGTGGCGTGGCAATCAAGCTGGGTTTGAGCGCATCGCTGCTCTCATCTTACCAAGTACGGCCGCTGCCCCAGATGGCTCTGTCTGGACCGCAGACAACAACAACCTCATCCGTATTGTTGGCAATAATCAGCAAAAAATAGCGCTTAACGAGGGGATGGGGGATTTAACAACCATTGCTTTTGACCAAAACGGCCGTATTTGGCTGGGAACAACCGATGGCGCATGGACACAAGAAAACGGCCGTTGGACACAATTCACCACGGCCGATGGCCTCGCTAACAACCACGTCACCCACATCCAATCCACCACCGACGGCTTCGTTTGGATTGCAACAAAAGGGGGATTAAGTCGATACCAAAACTAGTTCAACTATCATCGTCACAAGTATACAAACCTAACCTTGTTTTACTGCCTGGGCAAAAGGAACAAATATGCCAAACGATGCAAGGGCAACACCGTATAACGCCCACCCCACCAAAATAGCAGGAGCAATCATAAATACAAGGGTTGAGATGAAAGCGATATAGCGACTCTTGCCCAACAACAACTCTAAACGTATTGAGCCAATCACCAACAGCAACAACCCAATCCCAAAAATGACGGTGCCAAGTACAAACAACCCTGTCACCCACATCGTACTGCCATCAAAAAAAATGACGGGAGATTCACCAGTCGTTTGTACAGCAACGGGGCCTATACCATCGGCACCCAAACCAGCCGCATAAAGTCCAGCGCCGACCGTAATCAAGGGCAACGTCAACACGGGTAATGCCCGCTCGGTTTGCCGCAGGTGCGTATCAATCGTAGTAACGGCCAAGATAGCCAGGGCAAAGCCAATGGCGGCAATGATGTGTCCAAAATACCAGCGCATTGTCTGCCCAACCGCCGCTTCTGCCAAACGATGGTCGCCATAATCAGCTACTACAGGAATCAGCACAATGCCCACCGTCAGTACAAACGGGAAGGCCAGAACATAAATCATTTTTGTTTTTGTCTTATCCATTTTTCAGGGTTCCCCAACTTACATTCACGCAAGCACATTTTGCTTAGAACAACAATATATTGTTTCTGATTTTACTTAAAAGTATCGTATGGGTACAACACAACTTTGGCGAATAATCATGCTTTTCCAAAGTCGCCGGCACTAGCATTCTTTGGTAGAAAAAGGCACAGATAAAGTGCTGAGAGCTTAATTGCCTTCTTTTTTTAAGGAAAGGAAAGGAGCGATTTGTAAACGGCCGTCTTCCTGCCACTCATCTCCCGTCTCGCCTTCCTCCAAAGCCAACAAGCGTTCGCGACTTAAAATTTGCACAAGAAGCGGCCAGCAATCACTTTCGGCTACAATCCACGCAATATCTTCTTCGCTAAAAGAAACTGGAGAATGCGCAATCAACGCCCTTGCTTCTTCCTCCTTAAATTGACCCAAGGTGGCTGAGTACCCAAAAATATTAAAGAAAGGAGAGCCCAGCCCACTGTGCTGTGCCAGTTCATCTGGCGACGCATGACTGGCTAAAATAAAGGAAAGATTCCCATCCACATAGTTTGTTGCTAACGAACGCAAACTTTCCCAAAAAGCATCATCCAGATCTGGATAGCGCTCAATGGCCACTCCGATTTCATCAAAAAGAATGATCGTAGGTTGGCTTAAGCCAGCGCTAACGACATCTAAAAATGATTCGATAGTCAAAGAATCAGGAATGTTCAATTCCATTTCCGTAAGGAGCTGACGCATCAAATTGTCCCGTGTCCCCATTCGTGGATCCTGGAAGTCGATAAAGATCCAGCGATAATGTTCAGGATTAGACAGCCAATTTTGCACCTGTCCAGAGCGTAACTGCTGTGGCGGAGTCACCGTAATCTTCTTTATATAATGAAGCAAAGATGTTTTACCACTGCGACGAGGACCAATGATGGCCGCATTTTGCAACGGTCGTTGTTTAAGCAAATTAAAAATACGACGCAAAATTCGCTCCCGTCCAAAAAACTGAGCAGGGTTGGTGATAGGAGGTCCAGCAATAAAAGGAGATTGAATAGTGGAGACGGGGGGGAGGGAATTGGGGACTGGGGGCTGGGGATTAGGGGTTGGGGATTGGAGATTAGGAGTTGAAGGCTGAGGGCTGAGGGTCGATAGCTGCCCTGTTTTTATTTGCTCAGCTAACACGGCCGTTTCTGGCGACACCTCCATGCCCAATTCCTCTTGTAACTGTTGACAAAACTGCTCATATTCGCGCAAGGCAACAACACGTTGCCCACTCAGCGCCAATGTGCGCATCAGTTTTTGTAATGAAGCTTCACGAATCGGATCAAGCTGTAAAAGACGCCGGGCTGCCTGAACACCTGCAGCATACTGCTGTTGTTGCTCATATTGCTCTGCAAGCTGATCAAAAAAATGAATGACTTGATGTTGCAACTCGTGTCGCTTTTGTGTTAACCACGCTTCAAATTCTGGCGCTTGGCGTACATAAAATTGCTCCATAAACTCACCCCGATACAAAACGGCCGTTTCAGCCAAAGTTGTCAGCGAATTCACGTTTGCCTTATTAACACGTAAAAATTGCTCGCAATCTAACCAGTAAGGCATTTCTCTATTAAATGAAATCGTTTGATGGGTTACTTCAAAAAAATTATCCCCAACTGTTTGCCGCAGCTTCATCACCACCCCGCGCAAATTACGCCGTGCATCGGCTTCCGGCAATTCACCCCACAACAGATTTGCCATGGCTTGGCGCGTATGTATTTGCGGATTCAGAGTTAAATAAACAAGCAATGCTTGTGCCTTTACCGAATCTAACCCCACAACGGGTATCTCATCAAATGTAATCTTTATTGGGCCAAGGCAGGCAATTTGTAGTACTTTTGTCATCTCTCTTTTTCTCAGATCAACGCTTGATCAACGCTTTTTCAACAGTTAATTGGCATTGAGTTGCTATGATTGTGGAGATTACCATGTCATCACTGTATAAAGCAACATTGATCGGTATTGGTTTTTCGTAAATCATTAGCAGCTTAGGACTAAAGCACTAGGCAATGTATTGGATATATAAGTGAAACGGCCGTTACAATGCGGTCAAATATCAAATCAAAGTTGGGTTTAATATGGTTAACTTCAAACAAAAATTACACGACTCACCCGGACAAGCCATCGTTGAATTCGCCCTCGTACTCGTGGCTTTACTTGCCATGATCTTTCTCATTATAGAAAGTGGACGAATTTTGTGGGCATGGAATAGTGTTCAACACGCAGCTCGTGAAGGTGCCCGATACGCTGTTACGGGTCAGTTTTATGGACCAAATTGTCCTATCGACTTTGGCGCAGATAAATATTTACAACCAGTGCCACCACCTCCTCCTGGTGAAGAAAGTATCCCAGGCTCAAACAACCTTTGCCATAATGCACAAGGGGACACATTACGCACAGCATCTATTGTAAAAGTAACACATGATGCTCTATCAGGACTCCCTCTTAACGAAGTGAGTAATAGTTTTGAAGATGATAACTATTATTTCATCCAAGTTTATGGTGTTGATACAAATGATGCGGCTGACCCAGCCCAAGGCGGGCAACTTAAAGAGGCATTTGGTGGACAACCCAATACGCCCGTTGTCGTTCGTGTAACCTATCAAGTACCAATCATTACCCCTTTCTTCCGCCCAATTCGGGCAACAATTCCCGTTTTTGGACAAGAAGTTCTAATTAATGAAAACTTTGGTCAACAAACTACAGATGCCCAAGGGATGGCTCTACCCCCTCAAGTTCCTATTATTCCAACGGCTGGGGTAACACCCTCCCCCACACCTTCACCAACCCCAAGTCATACACCAACACCTGGGCCGACAAGCACTCCAACATTTACACCGACACCTATTCCCTGTAATGTCCAGTTTGAAGGACACGCCATTGCCAATACCAATTATGTGTATGTGACCGGTGATATTGGTACAACCGTAACCATCATTGACTTGACTACAGGGCACACATTAGGGTCTAACGTTTTAGTAGATCGCGGTGGGCATGCGTGTCCCGGCTTCGCCGATTTCAGCTCCCCTGCCTTAACTGAACTATTAATAGCAGGTCACGTATTGCTCGCAGAAAGCAGTGACACTACCGTAGACACAACGATTGTCTTACCGGAACCACCATCACCCACCCCATCCATGACCTTTACACCTACGACAATTCCTACGTCTACCAATACGTCAACACCTGTGGCAACATCCACACCAAGCAATCCATACATCACGCTCATTCCCTCTTGTGCACAAGGGCCAACGGTACAGATCACAGTCCTTGGGTTCAATTGGGATAACAATGAATCTATCACGTTTACGTGGAGTGGTAATGATGGCACTTTCTACGTTTTACCTACAGGCCATGGCGGATCATTCTCGTTTACCCGAGCGTTTACAGATCCCAATGGCACCTATACAATGCGCGCCGAATCTTCAGGCAATGGTGCCAACAAGGATATTTCAACGGCATCTTTCCGCATCCCTTGTTTGGATGCAGATATTCCAACGGCAACACCGACACCAACATCAACACCTCAACCAGCCGATCTAATTATTGGTCAACCACAGTTAATCAGCACACCTCCTATTGTTGCGCATGAACCTTTAGACTTTAGCGTACGCATCACCAATGTTGGTGACGTAGATGTTAACCAACAATTCTTTGTGGACATTTATTTAGACCCAGCTAATGTATATACTGATCGTATTCCATTAAGTGACAGCTCTGGTTACATTGCGGTAAGTTCCTTGGGTGGTAATCAAAGTAGAGATTTAACAATTCATACTCAATTAGGATTCAAGAACACACCAGATCCCCACTCCGTTTATGGAATGGTAGATTCAGTACAACAAGTTGTTGAGGAATCTGAAACTAATAATGTTTCTACAGACTTATTAGTTGGTTCTGTAACACCTGTTGCCGTGCCACCAACAGCCACGCCTACTCCAAACGGAACCCAACAAATTGCTGGTGTTGTTCGTATTCTCACCAGTGAATTGTTCCCTCAATATCGTGCAATTGTTCAGCTCATTGATCCCAATTTGGGTGTAATTGCTTATACGCAAACAGATGCCAATGGATTCTACTCCTTCAACAATATCTTACCATTAACAGATCCCGATCGTTATACCGTAACAGCTTGTATTCCGGTTGATACGGGTACATATTTTGGCTCCCGAACAGGAGTTCAATCGCCTTATCCATTTGCAAATATTTATATGCTTTCAGGACCTTGCTCATAATGAATAAACAAAAATTAGTAATTGCATTTTTCGCTTGTACTATCTTATTTACAGTTATTTCACTTATTCAAGATACAAAGGCAGCAACAGAAGTAACTAATTCGTCAGCCCTACAATGGGAGGTATCTAAACAACTGACCAACAGTACAAATGGTTCTATACGACCAATTGTTGCTACATCACCAGATGGGAAAAATGTTATTGTCGCATATATGAATAAAACTGGGGCAAATCCGGAAAATGCAGACCCATTTTACAGTCAATCAAATGACTATGGAAAAAA